>NZ_JAUBUB010000006.1:57019-136175 GCF_036705265.1 Microcoleus sp. B4-C2 | reverse complement strand
TAGATTTTAGATTTTAGATTTTAGAGGCGACCCCACGGATAAATGCTCTTTCTTGAGGATTTTCGATTTTCGATTTTGGAGTGATTCCACGGATAAATCACGTGGCGGGTACCACCTTTGAAATTCGTGGTCAGTTGGGCGCTTGAGGTGAGGAAACGAGAAGCAAGTGCCGATCGCGACTTATAGTTAAGGTATCAGGGATACAGAAAAAATGCCCAGAAACCGGGTTTGCATACAGGTTCGCTGCAATAACAGATGTCCGCGAGATTCCTCGCTAATTAACTAGACGCGCCACATATGCCACAGATTCACTATCTGCCGGACGATCGCACGATCGAGATAGACGACGACGATATAATTCTCGAAGCTTCCCTGCGTGCCGACATTCCCCACACCCACATCTGCGGCGGTAGCGCCCGATGTTCGACTTGCCGGGTATTGATTGTCGAAGGTTTGGAATTTTGTTCTCCCCGCACTTCGCCGGAAGAGGAACTTGCCAAAAAATTGCGCCTAGAACCGGAAATTAGGCTAGCTTGTCAGACACAGGTTGCGGGCGGCAGGGTGATTTTGCGCCGACTGGCGATCGATTCTGAAGACTTGGAATCATTTAACGACGAAATGGCCGGAAAGTTGATTTCTACTCCTGTGGGTCAAGAGAAGAAAATTGCAATTTTGTTTGCCGATATTCGAGGGTTTACTGCGTTTGCAGAATCGCTGTTGCCCTACGATATAATTTATGTTTTAAATCGCTATTTCCAAAAAATGGGTTATGTTATAAACCGCAATGGCGGGATGATTAATAATTACATGGGAGATGGTTTTATGGCGCTGTTTGGGTTGGAAAATCCCGACAAGGCGGCGGAACAAGCGGTGAGGGCTGGGGTGGAGATGCTGGAGGAACTAGAGAAACTCAATCCCTATTTTGAGACTTTATACCGTCACCGGTTGCGGATTGGGATTGGCATTCACTGCGGGTGGGTGGTTGTGGGGAATTTGGGGGCGTCGAAGAGTCAGACAGTTACGGCGATCGGAGATGCGGTGAATTTGGCCAGCCGGATCGAGGCTGCTAATAAGCAAGTGGGAACAAGTTTACTAATTTCCGAGGAGACTTATCAGGAAGTGAAAGAATTGGCGATCGTCGATCGGTGCGTATCCGTGCCAATTCCGGGTAAAAGTGGCGAATATCCGCTGTATGAAGTAGTCGGGATGCCGCCGCTGCCCGCGGCAATCGAGGTGGTTTCCGAGGTTAAAAATATTTCTATATGGCAAAAATTTGTCAATAAGTTACTGGCTTTATATGCTGCTGCGGGCAATTGGCTTCGCAAAATTTGGAGTTAAATCAGAAAACTCTAGAGCAACTTTTTTTATTTTTGTTATTCCCTCGATAATATGAATATTCCTAAGTCAATTCTTCGCATTTTTCTATTCTCCCGAACGATCAAATCCTTTGATCACAACGAGATTTAGACCTGTGACTTGCTAACCTGCTAACGGCTGGGGCTGAAGGTTGCACTGGCAAGGTTGCTTGCGATAAATTCAAAATCGGTAAAAATAAGGTAGAAAATATGGTACATTATGATGTGTGTTTTTTAAGACTGCGAAAATCCGATGAAATCAAAGTTAATTGAGCTTTTTGGCCTTCTTCTTGTGGGATTGCTGGCTAGATCATCTGATGCACAATCTCAACCGAATCAGCAGAATATAGTTCTACTTGAAAATTTACCAGGTACTGAGTTATCTTGTGGGTCTAGAGTCCGTAATGCTTTCCCAGGAGGGCCCTGCAAAGCCGTCATCGAAGATAACAAGTTAATTTTTTATATTGAAGTCGGCAGTCACCAAGAAAAATTGGGTAACCAACGCGCTACCCAAGCGATCGTGATTCCACTCAAAAATATTTTTACCATTACGACGAAAATCTGGAGTAACACCAAGGTTTATGGGTACATCGGATTTATGACAGATGAGTCATTGCCATCTGGAAACCGAACCAACTTCCTTGATTTTGAAAAAAAGATCATCGACTACGAAATCCCCAGTCTAGAAGCTTTGACTCAGGCCCAGCAGCAATGGTTGAAAATGCTGAGAGCCAAACTGCTTCAACCCACCCAATTTGCAGCCAAGCTACGACCTGCTTTTGCCGATAAGCCATCGCAAAATTTATCTGAACTAACCAACCAGGTCTTATCAACCCGCATCTGCATTCGCTGCGATTTACGTGGAGCTAATCTAGAAGGCGCAGATCTCAAAAAGGCTAATTTAGAAGGGGCTAACTTAGCCGGGGCAACGTTAAAAGGGGCAAGATTAGAAAGTGCTAACTTGATTGGCGCAGTTCTAGATAATGCTGATCTCAGCAATACAAATTTAAAATTAATTCGACTTTCTCTGGCCTCCCTAAAGCAGGCAAAATTGACTAATTCAGCCTTAAACGGGTCGAATTTAGAATCAACCGATTTATCCTATGCCAATCTCGATCGAGCGTCTATGACCCCGGCAAATACATTTCCGGTGGTTCTAACCGGGGCGAATTTGAGCCATGCCAGCCTGATTAAAACCTCGCTCAACGGCGCAGTCATGACATTGGCAAATTTTCAGGATGCCAACCTCAAGCAGGCTAATTTCAATCCTGTCACAATTCAGGTCTTTAAACATAGCACTAGTTTGAGCCTTGCAAATTTTCAACGCGCCGATCTGACTGAGGCTCAATTACGATCGGCTTTTATTATAAATACCAATTTCCAAGATAGTAATCTCAGCCGTGCCAATTTAAGAGATGGAACTTTGTGGAATATTAACTTTCAAGGGGCAAATTTGACTGAGGCTATTATCGAGAAGACATCATTATTCCGCGTAAATTTGCGAAATGCCACAATGACAAAAACCCGTCTGAACAACGCTACATTTTGCCAAACAACGATGAGTGATGGTTCTGTTTCTAATGAAAGATGTAAGCGTTAATTTGGCAGGGTAATTACGCTGAAATGTGCGACCGCTCTTGACAATTAAACCGCAAATATCCGCGTTAATCCGCGTGCATCTGCGGTTAAAAAATCAAATTCTAAGCCATCACCATCCCCCCATCCACATTAAAAACCTGCCCAGTTATATAAGCAGCCGCCGCATCTGCCGCCAAAAACTTCACCATCCCCGCAACTTCCTCAACTTCCCCATATCTCCCCAGCGGAATATACTTCAAAATCTCATCAGACTTGACATCCTTAGTCATATCTGTAGTGATAAAACCCGGTGCAACTGCATTCACAGTAATCCCGCGACTCGCCAACTCTTTCGCCACAGTTTTAGTAAATCCAATTACCCCAGCCTTTGCCGCACTGTAATTAGCTTGTCCCGGATTGCCCATTTGTCCAGCAACCGAAGCAATATTAATAATTCGGCCGCTTCGCTGTTTCAGCATGATTTTACTGGCAGCTTTCGCACACAAAAACACGCCAGTTAAATTCAAATCAATTACCGCTTGCCAATCTTCCAACTTCATCCGCAGCAGCAAAGTATCGCGAGTAATGCCGGCATTGTTCACCAAAATGTCAATCCGTCCCCATTTTTCCATGACATTACTGGTGAGTAAATCTACTTGCTCAGTTTTCGAGACATCTGCTGCAAGTGCGACAGCTTCTCCTCCAGCAGCGACTATTTCTGCTACCACCTCATCAGCAGCCGCACTCGAACTCGCATAGTTGACGGCGACTTTAGCGCCCTCTGCCGCTAATGTTAAAGCAACGGCGCGGCCGATTCCCCGCGACGCACCGGTCACGACAGCAACTTGACCCCGCAATCTCTGAAAAGTCTCTGGTAATAATTCCATAATTGTATCCTCGCAATCTACCAGAGAATTTTGCACTAAAATCGAGCCAGAACCCAAAAAATTATTTTGTCTTATGGCAGTTCAAAAACAGTTCAGCAGTTTTGAGGAGTTACTATCGGGCTCTGACTTGCCCGTGTTGGTGGATTTTTACGCTACTTGGTGCGGGCCTTGTCAGATGATGGCACCGATTTTGGAACAAGTGAGTGGTCAGATGAAAGACAAGCTGATGGTTGTCAAAATTGACACGGATAAGTACGAACAGTTGGCGTCGCAGCATCACATTTATGCTTTGCCGACTTTGGTGTTGTTCAAAAATGGCGCTGAGGTCGATCGCATTGAGGGAGTGATGCAAGCGGCGCAGTTGATCGATCGAGTGCAACCTTTCTTGTAACCGGAGCCCATTATCTCACACGTAGGGTGCGTCAGCTAATAGACATCTCCCAAAAAGATATTCAAGAACAGGCAGGATGCCTGTTCCACAACAATTATGGGAGATGTCTAATATCTGATTCATTATGAATAAGATAATCCTAGTTGACGCACCCTACTGATGAAGACTCCCAGCCACGCTATTATCAATCTGGCAATTCTCGGCAAACCGCAACTGCCGCAAGCTAATCTCATTATTGCGATCGGCGGAATCTTACCCGACATCCCAATATTTTTATTTTACTTTTGGGCGAAATACATTGCTCGCTTGCCCGAAGCTACAATTTGGTCAAAAGCATATTATGAGCCTTTTGTGCAAGATATTGTGGCTCTGTTTCATTCTATACCTCTGGCGGTTATTGGTTTGCTAATTGCTTATTACTTTGGCTGGCAAAGCGTGCAAATTCTGTTTATTAGCATGATACTGCACTCTCTGGGAGATTTGCCTGTCCACAATGACGACGCTCACAGACACTTTTTTCCGTTCAGCAATTACCGTTTTATCAGTCCGTTTTCTTATTGGGATAGGAAGCACTACGGGTCAATTGTTTCTGTGGTTGAAATGTTGTTAGTGCTGCTGTCAACTTACCGCGCTTTTGGTTTTGTTAATTCTTATGTTGGTAAAGGATTGTTGATTTTGGTGAATGGTTTTTACTGGGCTGGCGCGGTTTATTTTCAGGTGCGACATTTATTTAAATTCACTTCCCAAAGATGAAACATGAATTTAAAATTACCAATTAGCAATTAGGAATTAGCAATTACCATATTGTTAACTGCGCCGAATATTAAAACAACACCAATCTTGGCGCTTCCACAGAGTAGCCACAATCCAGCCATGCTGTTCGAGAGTGTCAGCAATTGGCTTAGCTTGTTCGAGCAAAATGCCGCTAAGCACGGCCCAAGTAGTTGGTTTGCTAATTGCAGTGAACTGCGGGATTAAATCAATGATTACTTCTGCTAAAATGTTGCAAATCAAACCGTCGATCGGCTCATCGACCATTTCTTTCAAACGATCGATACTGCCGAGCTCTGCAACCAACTGCTGAGAATTAACGCGGTTGAGTAGTCTGTTGCTAATGGTCGATCGCACTGCCAAAGGATCTGTATCCAAAGCATAAACTTTTGTAGCGCCCAACAACACCGCACCGATCGACAAAATACCCGATCCGCAGCCGATATCAGCAACGATGCACTCTTTGTCATCAAAACCGAGACGCATTTCCAGCGACTCCAGACAAAGTTGAGTAGTAGCGTGAGCACCCGTACCGAAAGCCACACCCGGATCTAAACGCAAAATAACGCGATCGGTATCAGTCGGTGGGGGCAGCCAAGCGGGGTTAATTAAAAAGCGATCGCCCACTTCTTGAGGCTGCCAGTGTTCCTTCCAAGTGCTGCCCCAGTCTTCGTCTTCAATCAAATCCCACTGCATTGCAGGTAGGGGCAAACCTGCACACAGAGCATCTTGACGCAGCCACAGAGACAGAGCGGCCAAATCCAGCAATCCTGCCTGTTCTTCGGGCAAATAAGCCGACATCAGGCAGGAATTGCTTTTGAGCTCCGTAGCACTTCCCCGACAGTTAAACCGTTCCAGACGCCAAAAGATGATATCTTCCAGCGCCGGATCGCAAAGAATTCTAATTTCCCACCAGCTATGTGCCATACAATTTTAGATTTTAGATTTTAGATTTTAGATTGGCCCAGGGGAACTGGAGACTGGGAACTGGGGAGTGAGGAAGGAGGATTGGCTAATAGAAAAATTCCCGCTTTCAGGCCAATGACCAATGACCAATTACCCATTACCAATTATCAGCCCTTGCATCCAAAATCTAAACTCCAAAATCCGTCAAAGATTTACTGTGTAAGCATCCCGAATTCCCGGAACTTTTAGGATCTCAGCCAGTATCCCCTCTGGTAGAGGGTCATCAAGGCTCAAAACCATCACCGCATCGCCTCGCACGATTTTACGGCCTACTTGCATACTGGCAATATTGACATTAAAACTGCCCAATTGGGAACCAATTTTGCCAATAATCCCCGGCATATCGCGGTGCAGGGTAAACAGCATATGGTGAGTGGGGGAAACGTTGACCGGGAAATCGTCAACACTGGTAATCCGAATTTCGCTTTCGCCGAGCACTGCACCTGTCACGGTGTGTTCGCCGAGGGTTCCCTTGGCCGAGAGGTGCAGGGAGCCGGTGTAGTCGCGAATTGAGGCGTCTCTGGTTTCGACGACGCGAATTCCGCGTTCTTTGGCTTCAATGCTGGCGTTGACGTAGTTAACGCGCTCTCGCAGGGCTTGGGATAGCAGGCCTTTGAGGGCGGCCACGACTACGGGCTGGCTTTGGTTGCTGGCCAATTCGCCTTGCAGTTGAACGTTGAGGTAATCGACTCGGCCTCCGGCTAGCTGGCTGACGAGGTTGCCTAGGGTTTCGGCGAGTTGCAGGTAGGGTTTGAGTTTTTCGATCGAGTCTGGGTAAATTCCTGGTATGTTAACAGCTGATCGCGCGGGCAGCCCCAACAGTACATCGCGAATTTGTTCAGCCACGTCGATCGCCACATTCACCTGAGCTTCCGCTGTAGATGCTCCCAAGTGGGGCGTCAGCACGATGTTTTGGCCGACACTCCGCAGTGGGGAATCAGCTTCCAGCGGTTCGTGTTCGTAAACGTCCAAAGCTGCGCCGGCGATCTGACCTGATTTGATGGCTTCTGCGAGGGCTGCTTCGTCGATTATGCCGCCTCTGGCGCAGTTTATGATGCGGGCCGTCGGCTTCATTTTCGAGAGCACTTCAGCGTTAATTAAGTGCAGGGTTTCCGGCGTTTTGGGGATGTGCAGGGTGATGTAGTCGGATTCGCGCATCAGCAGTTCGAGTTCTACCAAGCGGCAGCCCAACTGATCGGCTCTTTCGGTGGAGATGAAGGGATCGTAGGCCAGCAGTTTCATGCCCATTGCTTTGGCTGCGGCGGCGAGGTGGGAGCCGATTTTGCCCAAACCGACGATGCCGAGGGTTTTTTTGTAAACTTCTACGCCCAGAAAGCGGTTGCGTTCCCATTTACCACCTTTGACGGATTCGTTAGCTTCCGGGATGTGGCGGGACATCGAGAGCATCATGGCGAGCGCGTGTTCGGCGGCGGCGATCGTGTTGCCTTCGGGGGAATTGACGACTACAATTCCTTTGCGGGTAGCGGCGGGTACATCGACATTATCTACGCCGACGCCGGCTCTGCCGATAATTTTAAGTGAATTCCCGGCTTCTATGATTTCTTTGGTAACTTGGGTGCCAGAACGGATCATCAAAGCGTCGTAATCTGGAATAATTTTTACCAGTTGTTCGGCTGAGAGTCCTGTGTTTACGTCAACTTGCGCGACTTGGGAGAGGATGTCAATTCCGGCTTGGTCGATCGGATCGGATACTAGAACTTTAGGCATAGCAAGCAATTGAGTGCAATAGTAAAAATAGACCGAGCGTTGGCGAGCTCAAAGTTGAGACTTACACTTAGAGCAGTATCTAACAGCTCAGCTCAAGCTTGCCTTTGTGCAGTTTGAATTGTATCTGTATTCGGTCAAGGTCGGCCGTTTTTTGCATGAAATATTTTAGCTTTGCGGGCGATCGGACTCTCTGACCGTCTGAAAATCCCCCAAGTGCTTAGCTAGTATGTTTTTTCGGTCTATAATAGACTTTGGCTATTCCAGCCTAACTATCAGGAATTATTGTCAATGAATTATCTTATCGCCGTACTGCCCGATCGAATGCAAGCCGAAGCTGCCTACTGTGCTCTGGAAAAAGAAGGCTTGCCTATGAAGCAAGTGAGTATTTTGGGCCGCGGCTACAAAACTGCTGATGAATTTGGCTTGATCGACCCGAACCAGCAAGCGAAGAAACAAGCTAAACTCATGGCTATTTGGCTGATTCCCTTTGGCTTTATTGCTGGGGTTACTTTCAGCTTGATTACTCAGTTGAAGACTTTTGCCTGGGCGGGGGAAATTGGCGATCACGCGATCGGTGGTGTACTCGGTGCGATCGCCGCTGCAATGGGCAGTGTGTTTGTTGGAGGCGCGGGCGGTATGGCTTTTGGTAGCGGCGATGCTTTGCCCTACCGCAACCGTTTGAATGCGGGTAAATTTTTGATTGCGGTTAAGGGTACTGATGATTTGACTGGGAAAGCTGCGAAGATTTTGCAGCAGTTTGAACCGGAAAATATCCAAGGTTATACAGAGACTTAGTTATTTGTTTGTTAACAGATACATTTAACCCGGCAATTCCCGGAAGTCCGGGATTGCTGAGTATGGTAGGACTTGGAAATCAGCAAGAATTCCAGTCAAAGAGGTATCTCTCAAAGCTTTTAACAAAATATTAAAAGCGCCATTGGCGTCCCGATCTAGTTTGTGACCGCAGGAGGGGCAAGCAAAATGCTTGCTACCTCCTAATTTTGTATGAATGTGACCGCATTTTGAACAGGTCTTAGATGTGTACTCTTCTGTTACGTCTACTACAACACAGCCGTGTTTAGCTGCTTGATGCTTCAACGTTTTTTTGAACTTGTAATGCGAGAGTGTAACCATCGCTCTCGCTGTTTTGGTGGCAAGGCGACGCTTACCTTTCTTTACCATTTGCTGTGTCTCGAAAGTGGGAAGAAAGATTGCCTGATACTTGTCGCACAAGTATTTTGCCGTTTTTTTGTGGAGTTCAGAAACTAAATTTTTGATTTTGATTCTGATCTTAGATGCAGCTTTTCTCAATCGATACCGAAGTCGCTTAAAACTCCTACCCTTATTTTGACCGATTCGACTCATCAATTTATCTAAATGGCTGGCAAGGCGGTAAATGCGGCCAATATCGTATTTGCCTATTTCTAAAACTTCTTGTCCGTCAAACCCAGTCATGAAAGTTCTCACTCCAGGGTCAAGCGCTACAGCTAACTTTGAGTCGGTAGCGACAGGCTTAGTTTCATCAACCGCATAACTGATGAACCACTGACCGTTAATGAGACTGAGGCTCGGTTCATGCTGCATAACTTCCAGTATTGGTTCTGCCGACTTAAAACTTAAACTTTTGGTTGCTTGGGGATAGAATATACAGGATTTCCAGTTATCGACTTGGAACCTAATCGTTTGAGAAGTATCGCGACACGTTCTAAATTTGGCTAAGCCTCCCGACTTCTTTGCGGCTTTATAAGCTTCAAACGCTTGAAAAATTGCTAACTGCCTGGGATTGTAAGGTTGTTGTTTTACCCAGTCCGGTGCGCCATCCATAATCTGCTTTCGCAGATCGTATTTACCGATTCTTTGGGTTTTTAGAATAGCAATCGCTTGGTTGTAGCACCACCGACTAGCAGCTATCCAAGTTCTCCAAGTTGCTGCTAATTTCGTTTCCGGGTAAACTCGGATCTTCTTTGATAGTAGATTTGTATTTTCCGAGTCCGTAGAGCCGACAACTGAATACGTGGATGATGGCAAGGATATCTTCAACCATTTCTCTTTCTGGAGATAACTCTGTTCGACCGAGAACCACGAGTTTGCAATCGTTTTGCTCGCATACCCATCTGATGAGGTCACAACCAAACCTTGCGAGTCGGTCTTGGTGGCAGACCACAATTTGGCTGACAGTTCCTGACATGACTTGTCCCAAAAGGGCAAGAAGACTTTTTCTTTTAAAATTGAGTCCTCCGCCGATATCTTTGAAGACTTGGCCTTGCGGGTAGATTCCTTGGAGGTAGCTAATTTGTCGGTTGAGGTCTTCTTTTTGTTTGGCGCTGCTAACTCGACAGTAGAGGGCGGTAATTCTTGGTTCGAGTCCGTCACTGAACACTGAGTCAATGTCGTAACGCCGCTGGTTAGTAGGAGTTCTAATTGTCTTGATTTTTCCCGCTTCGTCCCAGTTTCTAAGGGTTTTTTCGGAAACCGAGAGGAGTTTGCAGGCTTCTCTGGGGGTGACATAGCGAGTCATGCTGTTTGTTTTTTGCTTGCATCTCCTATGTTATCCTGTTTTACAAGGTTATTCCGGGAATTTACTAGAAATAATTTACTTTGTCGCAGCAGTTGACTGTTGACTGTTGACATTCAACTCGTGTAATATTTGGAGGCAGTTATGGAATCACAAACTATCCCCCTAGATTCTCCCCTAGAATTAACGATCGAATTAACAGACGAGCAGTTTTTTCAGTTGTGTATTGACAACCGGGATTTGAGATTTGAGCGCACTGCTAGTGGAGGATTGATTAGACCTCTTGCAAAAATAGCTGGGACGGACTCTCCGGCCCATCCCACAAAAAGTTTTTTCTCTTGTGGGATGGGCCGGAGAACCCGTCCGAAAATTTGCTTAAAAGGACTTTTGCAAAAAGTCTATTATTAGAGACTGTTGGCGAATCAATAAAGGGCTTCACCCCTCACCCCTAAAAATAGTGGTTCTAGACTAAATGTCAAATTGACCATATAGCCATTAACTACCAATAGTGAACGGAAATACTGTCTCCTAGAGGTGATGGGTAACACCACCAGCGAATTCGCCAACAGTCTCTTTTAACCGCCGTCTTATCTTTTCCCGCTAATTGATGGTATAACCTATGAAAATCCTCCACGGGACTTGGATTCCTCAAACAGAAGAGAGTTTTGTTCAAGGTGGAACTTTTTGTCTTTGGGTTGAAACCACTGAAAAGAAAAAACAGCCTGCTAAGGTTCATCCCCGACAATTGAAGACGGCACAGTTAAGAGAGTTTCTAACGAAAGAAGCCGGGATTCAACTGTCAGCAATCAGCAATACAAGTGCGATGGGGCGAGAATACGCGATCGTCCCTCGGTATTTTTTACTGCCCACTGCCGATAACCAGCCGTTACCATCTTTAGAGTTAGCGCGATATTTAGAGACAGAGTTACCCGAAACATTTGAGTTGGAGTATTGGGAAGTTGATTGTGTGTGCATCGCCACCCACACTTTGACTAAAGTATTGAACGATCTGCATTTTTTTGCTCTCTACGATTTAGCAGAAGTTCAGTTTGGTTCAGACTTGCTATTTTGGTATCACTACACCCAAAATTTTAAGCAAATTGTTCTGAAAGATCATTATATTCCGGCGTTGCGCTATCGAGAAACTGCTCCGATCGCGATCGCACCCATCGAAACATCCGAACCCGCTGAGAAAGCCACGCGCGGGCGTAAGAAAGCGGGCGAGACAAAAACCAAAACAACTGCAAAAACTCCAAAAACACCTGCCAAAATTGCACCCAGCTTTGAGATTTATCCGGGATGGGAAATTGTTTCAACACAGTACGAAACTGATTTACAACGCTATGTTGAATGGATGCCTTTAGTTTGTGTGTCCGGTTTTCGGAAGATCCAGCTACAAGATACACCAAAGTTCTACGATCGCGAACGGTTGCTGCGGCATTTTTCCGAGTGTGCGATCGCGGAAATTGTCACTCAAACCCCCATCCCAGCATCGTTTGAAAATAAGATTGCGGATTCTTTACTCCAAATCTGCCTCAACCAAACACGAAAAATCGCGCGAGTAAGCCTTGAACAATACCGGCAATGGCAAACCTGGCGCGATCGCATTACGCGCAATCAATCTGCTGACTCATTTTCCCTCTGCTTTCAACTACAATCCCCCGAAAACCCCGAACAGCCTTGGGTTTTAGAGTTTCAGGTGGCTGCGAAAAAAGACCCATCTCTGCGGATGCCGTTGCAGGATTATTGGCGATCGCGATCGACTCAACAAAAACAGTTGCAAACACAATTCGGAGACAACTTTGAGCAACATTTGCTGACAAATCTCGGCTACGCTGCCCGCATTTATCCCCAACTTTGGCAAGGGCTAGAAACCGACAAACCTGTTAACATTACCCTCAGCTTAGATGATGCTTTCACCTTTCTCAGCGAGTCCGCTTGGGTATTAGAAGATGCCGGATACAAAGTGATTGTCCCCGCTTGGTGGACACCGAAGGGACGACAACGGGCGAAGATTCGCCTGCAAGTCAAAGGGAAGGGCAGCAAGAGCGCTGCAATCAAGGGCAAAGGATTGTTTTCGGCGGATTCCTTGGTGGAATATCAATATGAATTGGCGATCGGGGGTGAACGGGTTAGCGAACAAGAATGGCAGGCGTTAGTAAATAGCAAAACACCGCTGGTACAGTTCCGAGGACAATGGATGGAACTGGACAAAGACAAGATGCAGGAGATGCTAAATTTTTGGCAAAAACATCGCGAAGAAAACCCCGATTTAAGCCTGATTGACTTTATGAAGTTGACGGCAGAAGGAGAAGCGAGCGAACAGTTGGAGGTTGAGCGCGATGTGGCGTTATCGGATATGTTGGAGAAGCTGAACGATAAGAGTCGGTTAGAGTTAATTGCAGATCCAGCAAAGTTTCAAGGTAAGTTACGGGATTACCAAAAGCGCGGCGTTTCTTGGTTGAGTTATTTGGAAAGTTTGGGATTAAACGGCTGTCTTGCCGATGATATGGGTTTGGGTAAATCGGCGCAGGTAATTGCTCGATTATTGCAAGAGCGGGAAGTTTTATCTACTACAAAAGAGACAGAAAAAGCGATCGCACCTTCGGTTCTACCCACGCTGCTAATTGCACCCACATCCGTAGTTGGTAACTGGCAAAAGGAAATGGAAAAATTTGCTCCAGAATTGCGATCGCTGATTCACCACGGCCCTCAACGTTTGCAAGATGCCAAAGCATTTAAAGCCGCCGTCCAAGGTTGCGATATGTTGATTACTTCCTTTACCTTGGTGCGAAAAGATGAGAAGCTGTTGAGCAGCGTAGCGTGGCATCGCGTGGTAATTGATGAAGCCCAGAATATTAAAAATCCGAAAGCGGCGCAAACCAAGGCGATTTTAAAGTTACCCGCTACCCATCGACTAGCATTGACGGGAACACCCGTGGAAAATCGATTGTTGGATTTATGGTCAATTTTTAATTTCCTCAATCCCGGATATTTGGGAAAAGAGGCACAGTTTCGGAAAATGTTTGAATTACCGATTCAAAAACATGGGAGTCGCACACAATCAGCCGCGCTCAAAAAATTAGTGGAACCTTTTATCCTGCGCCGTCTGAAAACCGATAAGTCAATTATTCAGGATCTCCCCGACAAAGTTGAGCAAAAACTCTACTGCAATCTCACCCGCGAGCAAGCTTCGCTTTATGAAGCAATCGTCAAAGAGGTAGAACAAGAAATTGACGAGACGGAAGGGATGAAGCGCAAGGGGATGATTTTGGCGACACTGCTGAAGCTGAAGCAAATTTGTAACCATCCGCGCCAGTTTTTGCAAGATGAAAGTGAGTTTACACCAGAGCGATCGCACAAACTGGAACGGCTGATCGAGATGATTGAGGAAGTCAAAGCAGAAGGCGAAAGTTTATTGGTATTTACGCAGTTTACAGAACTGGGAAGCGCGTTGGAAAAATATATTAAACAAACGCTACATTACAACACTTACTACATCCACGGGGGAACCAGTCGCGAAAAACGGGAACGGATGATTTCAGAGTTTCAAGATCCAGAGTCTGAACCTTCGGTATTTATTCTGTCACTGAAGGCGGGCGGTGTGGGAATTACGCTGACAAAAGCCAATCACGTGTTCCATTTCGATCGCTGGTGGAATCCGGCTGTGGAAGATCAGGCGACGGATCGGGCGTTTCGGATCGGACAGCAAAAAAATGTGTTTGTGCATAAGTTTGTGGCGATTGGCACTTTGGAAGAAAAGATTGACCAAATGATTGAAGACAAAAAGAAATTGGCAGGGTCAATTATTGGTGCTGATGAATCGTGGTTAACTGAGTTGGATAATGAGGCATTTAAAAAGTTAATTAGGCTCAATAAAAATGCTGTTTTAGATTAGGAGAAAATAAAAAATATGTCACAATTTACTCGGACTTGGTGGGGCAATAAATTTATCGAGGGGCTGGAAAGATTTACAGATTCTGGACGACTCGGAAGGGGACGTTCCTATGCACGGAATGACAAGGTAAAAAGCTTTAAGATTAATGATGGCTTAGTGGTGGCAGAAGTAAGAGGCTCGGTTAATCCTTATTTTGGGGTTTATAAGGAGCCTCTGTACAAAACTAAAATTGAGTTTCAGGCGATTAGTCAGGAAAAGTGGAAAGTGGCGATCGCCCAAATGGCATCAAAAGCCAGCTTCATTTCCCGGCTGTTAATAAACGAAATGCCTGACAACATTGAAAATGCTTTCTCACCCCTCGGATTGCACCTTTTACCCAGCAACCGTGAGGACTTTAAAACCACTTGCTCTTGCCCAGACTATAGCAATCCCTGCAAACATATTGCCGGAGTTTATTATTTGGTGGCGGCCGAATTGGACAAAGATCCATTTTTACTGTTTGAATTACGGGGGCTTTCTAAGGAAGTGCTGCACCGCGAATTAGCAAAAACGCCTTTGGGAATGGCGCTTTCTGCCGAGTTAACAGCGGATGCAGCGGCCCCTGTGGCGGTGGATTCCTATTACACGCAGGCGATCGCCAGTGAGGCGCAAACGGTCAGCCTGAAAGAGTTTTGGCATGGTGCGAAGCGATTACCGCAGACGATTGAGGTGGCAGGGCAAAGTGGGGTAAGTGCGATCGTGGTTAAGAAACAGGGAGATTTTCCACAGTTTTGGCACAAGGATGGTTCGTTTATTCAGGCGATGGAAGAACTGTATTTGCGGGTGAAGAAGAATAAGTAGTTGGGTGGACAATTTTGCTGCCATACTCGATCGATCTCTTGCAAAAACTTTAACTTGAAGACTTCATAGATTTGGTACAATAATCGTGCTCATCCTATCAGCTTTATCAGCAACTAAAATCATAAGATCATTATTTAATGATTTTAGACTATAATTAAGTTAGTGCGACTGTTAAAAAAGTAGACTTTTTAGTTACAGCAAACTTTGGCAATTTCAAATTAGAATCTAACATTAACTGATGTTACAAAGAGAAGAACTGTTAAAAGGCATCGAAAACCGCGAATGTGTCGCGCGGGCGATCGACCAAGCGGAACAAGCAATTAAAACTTGGGAAGTTACTCAGACTGATTTTCTGTCGCCTCCAGAATTGGCGGACACTCTGACGGTATTTAAGCGGTTAACAGACGTGGAATTAGTGGCTTGGGGCGGCTACCCGCAAGCTGAAAGACAAAGAATTGCGATCGCGCGATCGGATATCCCGATCGACTCTGGTAGCGTTAACGTTGCTGCGGTAGAAATCGCTGGCAATTTCTTGTTCGACACCGCCAGTCACCGCGACTTTTTGGGGGCGATGTTGGGTACGGGAATTGTCCGCGAGAAAACGGGTGATGTGATTGTTTTGGGAGAACGCGGCGCGCAAGCCATTGTCATGCCTGAGATGGTAGAGTATTTGGAGATGAGTTTGCAACAAGTGCGATCGGTTCCTGTGCAAACGCGGCGCATTGAGTTGAGCGAACTCAAAATTAGAGAACCCAAAAAGAAAGAAATGACAACGGTTGAAGCATCCATGAGATTGGATGCTGTCGCCTCGGCTGGATTCGCAATGTCTCGCAGCAAAATGGCCGATTTAATTGGCAGCGGTGACGTGCGAGTTAACTGGAAAGACGTTACTCAAGCTAGTTATAATGTCAAGTCTGGAGATTTAATTGCTGTTACGGGCAAGGGAAGATTGGAAATTGGGGAAGTTGCTGTTACTAAGAAGGAACGCTATCGAGTGCAGTTAACTCGATATTTGTAATTTATAGCCCAGAAACCGGGGTTTTTCCGAGAATATTGTTACACGGCGTAAAAATTGCGAAAAACCCGGTTTCTTTGGTTTCTGTGGTAGTCCTGGACGCTTGGTAAAATTGGGGAAGGTTGATTTGTTTGTGGGTGCGATTATTTGTCCGCGGGCTCGTTTGTTTGTCCGCGATTCCGCGAGTCCGCCAGGGGTTGAAACCCCTGTCTCATAGCTAAAGTCGGTTGAAACCGACTGAAGAAGGGTGAAGAATACTCGATTATGGTGACAAATACTCGATGGTTTATTTAAGGTGCTTTTCAGTCCTCTTTTAGAGGACTTTCGCTATGAGACGGGGGTTTCAACCCCCGGCGGACTTGTGGGATAGCGTGGGGGATTTTGGTGGCCCGAATGTGCGATCGACCTTTTGGGAAAATTTGGGAACGTTCATCTATCCGTGGGTGCGATTATTTGTCCACGGGCTCGTTTGTTTGTCCGCGAGTCCGCCAGGGGTTTCAACCCCTGTCTCATAGCTAAAGTCGGTTGAAACCGACTGAAGAATGGTGACAAATAATCGATTATGGTGACAAATACTCGATTGTTTATTTAATTTGCTTTTGAGTCCTCTTTTAGAGGACTTTCGCTATGAGACGGGGGTTTCAACCCCCGGCGGACTTGTGGGGTAGCGGGGGGGATTTTGGTGGCCCGAATGTACGATCGACTTTTGGGAAAATTTGGGTTAGGGGCGATCTAATGTTTGTCCTTGGGTGGGGGCGGGTTTATTTATATTGTCAACGATCGCGATTATTCCTCTTTCGCCCGAAACACCTTTTCTACCGACTTCACCAAAAGTTCTCGCGGCATCAATCTGGGCATATTTGCTATGATTTGATTGGGAATTCCCCCTGTGACAACATTAGACTCATTTTTTTCTAAAGCTTTCAAAGCATCTCGCACGACTTCCGCTGCAGGAACGAGTTTTTGCCCGCTGCTGGATGCCATTGATTGAGGGAATTCAGCTACTGCAAAAAAGTCCGATTCGGTCGGCCCTGGACAAAGGCACAAAATGCGAATTCCTAAATCTTTGTTTTCCGCCCAAAGCGCCTCGCTGAAACTCAAAACAAAGGCTTTAGTAGCTGCATACATTGACAAGTACGGCATCGGTTGAAAAGCTGCGATGGAGGCAACATTGATAATACTTCCTGATTTTCGCTGCCGCATTCCCTGCAAAAATAAGTGCGAGAGTTCAACTAATGCTACAATATTTAGTTGCACCATTGTTAGTTGTTTCGCAAGCGGGCGATCGGCAAAAGCACCGTAATCGCCAAAACCCGCATTGTTCACCAACAAATCAACCGTCCAACCTTTTTTAACAACCGCGTCAAATACAGCAGTTGTGGCTCCAGGTGCGGTCAAATCTTGAACGATAATTTCGACCAAAATATTGAATTCCTGTTGCAGTTGAGCAGCTAGCTGTTGCAATTTGTCTTCGGAACGAGCTACCAAGATTAGATTGTGCTGGCGTTTGGCTAATTCGGCGGCAAAGGCTGCACCAATTCCGCCAGAAGCACCGGTGATTAAAGAAGTGGGCATGAACTTAATTCGGATTATTTGATATAAACTTTATATATAGCAATTCTAAATCATTTGTGTAATTCTTGTAGGGGCAAACCCTCCGTGGTTGCCCCGATGCTTTATATATAGCAATTCTAAATCATTTGTGTAATTCTTGTAGGGGCAAACCCCCCGTGGTTGCCCCGATGCAGGCTGGGGTAGGCACGGGGAGTAGGGGTAGCACTACCCCTACATATTTTTACAACTGATGCAAGGATTGCTATATTTTAACAATTATTGTGACTGGGAACCTGTAAAATAATTAAAAGGGTATAGGTGAGTTTTATGGCGCGTCTTACCGATCGAGCTTTTGAAATTTTGCGGGCAGAAGTTGACAAGTGCGCGGCGGCTGATAGTCTAGCCGGTGATGTCTACCGACGGATGGTAATCAAGCGGTTGGAGAAGTTACGATCGCAAAACGGCACTTTCGCCTCAATAGAAGAAATCCGCGATACCTTCAAAGACGAATTTCCCAACTTCAGCGAACAAGCTCTCAAAGCTGCCGTCAAAGCCAACCGCCCGCCCGGATTGTTCGGTAAAATCATCTTTGCTGGGAGTTTGCTGGGAAGTGCTGCGGGGATAATTTGGCTGATTAACCTACCTCTTCCCATGATTCGCTGGCCCGTGGCGAAGACAATGCCGATACTATTGCTGCCGAGTTTTATGAGTATGGATCACAATTACCGGCAGGCGATCGCCCTTGTGGAACAATCCGATCAACTGGTGAATAAAGCCACTGCTGTCGCTGATTTTGACTTGGGCGAAATAAAAGCAAAACAAGCACAAAAACACCTCGACGCCTTACCAGTCTGGTTCCTCGGCTATTACCCACAGAGGTACTGCTCTTTTTTCCGCTGCAGTTGGCGGTTTACAGTCGATGAATTTCAAGCTGCCCGCAAAAATGTGGGGCGGATGGAGGCTCAGATTTTCCAGCAAAAAAATGCTTTTACTCAGTTAAATCAAGTCGAACAAACTCTCAAGGCGGCGAAACAGGAGTATCAGCAAGCCAAAACCGCTGCAGACAGACAAAAAGCGACGGTAAATTGGCAAAGTGCGATCGACCAACTCAATCAAATTCCCGCCGAAACCCTCGCGGGAGAAACGGCTAAAAAAACACTCAAAGCAGCAGAAAGAGACTTTCAAGCAATGGGCGGCGTCGCCACCGGTTCTGTGCAGGCTGACAACTTAATTGAAGCTGCCAAAGAATTTGCTTTCTCCGCCGCCGTCGCCGCCAAAAACCCGCCCCATCCCGCCGCACAGTGGGAGCAAATAGCACAATTGTGGCAAGAAGCTATTAACAGACTGAAATTGATTTCTGTCGATAACCCTGGGTATCTCGACGCTCAAACTAAACTCGCTCAATATCAAAAAGATTTAGGAACTACCCAGATTAGACTGGAAGCAGAAAAAGATTCTGCAAAAGCTTTGCAAGCAGCTAAAAGCTTGTTTGCCAACTTGCAAAATAATGTGAATTCTCAAAATCCCGATAACTCCCTCAGCCAGTTGCAACAAATTATCAATCAATTAGAATCCGTGAAATCCGGGACAACTGTTTATCCCGAATCCCAAAAATGGCTGCAATCTGCTCGAAAGAAACAGCAAGAATGGCAAAAAAATTAGCTGTTGACTGTTGACTGTTGACTGTTGACTAATGACTAATGACTAATGACTAATGCCAACAACCAACTGCCAACTGCCAACTGACTACTAACAAATTACCAATTCGGGTCAACATACAAATTAATTGTCACTTGCTTTTTCCCCGAAGGGATGCCGGAAATACAAGCACAAATCGTATCTCCGCCATCAATTTCTACTTCGCAAGCGTGACAAGAACCCATGAGACAGCCGGTAGGAATAGAAACCCCTGCACGTTTGGCTACATCTAGCAAAAGCTCTCCTGGTTCAGCTTCAACTGTTACATTATCTGGTAAAAAACAAACTTTTGTCATTGAATTTGAACCTCAACTCTAACAAACAATAGTTAATAGTCAACTGTCAACTGTCAACTGTAAACAGTTAACTAATTAACCTAAAATATGCTTTATATCTAAATGCTTTTCCACAGTATCTGCTAGAGAGTCTAACAGAGTTTCTCGGTGTTCTCGGTAATTAGGAATACCTGTAGGCAATGCGCGGAGTCCCCGCTGCTGCCGCAAGTGATTTAACCAAGCTCGCCGCCAAGCTCCGTTGTCAAAGATGCCGTGCAGGTATGTACCCCAAATTGATTGAGAAGTATTGACAATCCCTAAACTAGCATCGTCAAATAGCGGTTGAGTCAAATCTGACTCTAGGATTTGCGTTTTTCCTTGATGAATTTCGTAACCGGAAACTGGCAAACCCGGTTGAGGATAGTTAGATGTTACGATTCGTTGGCGGGCAATTTTGTTCGGTGCCATCGCCGTTTTCAAAGGCAGCAATCCTAATCCTGGAAATTCTCCCTTTTCTCCCTCAATGCCTTCTTTATCGGTGATACTTTGTCCCAGCATCTGAAAGCCGCCGCAAACTCCCATGACGGTACCGCCAGCTACTAAATAATTTTGAATAGCTTTTGCCATACCTGTTTGGCGCAGCACTTGCAAATCGGAAATTGTAGTTTTAGAGCCTGGTAAAATCACGGCGTCTGGATGGCCTAAATGGTCTTTTGGGCTGACATATTTGACGGTGACGCTAGTTTCCGACTCCAGGGGGTCAAAGTCGGTAAAATTGGAAATTCGGGGCAGGCGGATGACCGAAATATTTATGTCGGTTTGAGAATTGGGAGAACGCCGATCGAGCAAATCGAGAGAATCTTCTGAGGGAAACACTTCGTCTATCCAAGGAATCACGCCAACTACGGGGATTCCCGTCCTTTCTTCTAGCCAAGTCAGGCCCGGATCTAATATCGATTTTTGCCCTCGGAACTTATTAATAATGAATCCTTTAATTAAAGCTCGTTCGTCTGGATCGAGCAATTCCAAAGTACCGATGATGTGAGCAAAAGCACCGCCGCGATCGATATCAACTACCAGCAAAGTCCGAGCTTTTAAATATTTAGCTACCCGCATATTTGTTAAATCGCGGTGTTTGAGATTAATCTCAGCAGGGCTGCCGGCTCCCTCACACACAATCATGTCAAATTCTTGCTTGAGAAATTCTAAAGAGTCCCGAATAGCTTGCCAGCCGATATCGAAATACTGTTCATAATATTGAGATGCTCGCACATTGGCGATCGCCCGGCCCTTGACAATCAATTGAGAAGTCATGTCTCCTTGTGGCTTGAGCAAAATCGGATTCATTTCTACCCAAGGTGCTACGCCCGCAGCCCAAGCTTGCACTGCTTGAGCGTAACCAATCTCTCCGCCGGCCGCTGTGACATAGGAATTCAGTGCCATATTCTGACCTTTAAACGGAGTTACCCGCCAGCCGCGTCGAGAAAAAATTCGACATAAAGCTGCAACGAGTAAAGATTTCCCTGCGTGAGATGTTGTTCCCACGACCATAATTGCTTTCATAATATTAAAAGAGAAGGAAGAAGGAAGTTCGGCAACGGATTCTGTAACGGATGTAACGGATGTAACGGATATAACGGATGTAACGGATGTCAGGAAGAAGGAAGAAGGAAGAAGTAAAAAGTAAAAAGTAAAAAGTAAAAAGTAAAAAGTAAAAAGTAAGAAGGCAGAAGGCAGAAGGCAGAAGGCAGAATCAAAAAAAATTCTGGTTTCTACCTTTTGCTTTTTGGCTCAAGATGATGGCTTATCTTCGCCGGATACATTCTCAGACTTGGATTCAGTAGTCGGTTTAGCAGTTTCGACTAGATTCGGATCGGGGGGATTCGGGCGAATCAATTCAGTTTGTTCTGCCTCAGAAGAGAGTTCTTCACCTGTAGATTCGATCGAGATCACTGATACTGAAACCGTTTCCACCTGCACGCTCAACCCAGGTTCTCCCGGTATTTCTATCTCTACAGGCGCTGCCATTTCCACCACAGTCATTTCCAGAGATACAGCAGGGGCTTCTGCTTCCGGTACGCCTGCTGCTGCTTCCGGTTCACCAACTGCAGCCAGCGGTGTCTGGGTTTCCAGAGATAAAGCAGGGGCTGCTGCTTCCGGTTCACCAACCGCAGCCAGAGGTGTCTGGGTGTCAGCGGACGATCGATCTTCGATCGTCCCGTCCCCTATTTTGTCAGAACTCGCGGTTTCTGTAGCCATCAACTCGGCCATTGCTTCAACATCGTTGGGAAACGGCACTCCAAGGCTTGTTTCCACAGCAGTGTTGCTGGTTTCGGCTGCCACTTCCGCAGCCGCCTGGGCTAATTCGGATTCGAGAATTTGGTCAATACCCGATGCTGGAGTTGCCGTTATTTGAGATTCAGGTGCGATCGATTCTGGAGTCACTGAAGGTTTTGGCGTCTGCGGAGTTGCATCAGATTTGTTTTTACCCGCACCCCGTCCCAACATACCGCCGAGACTATTTTTGATGTTGTCAAACAGACTACCGAAACCGCCGGATTTTTTAGCTGGTTTAGGAGGAGTAGGAGGAGTTGGGGCCGCCGTTGGGGCCGCCGCTGCCGCTGCCGCCTGCGACTCTTTAACGGCTGTCCTCCATTCTGTTTCCTCGTCAAAATCATCGACTTCTGGCTGCTGTGGAGGCTCTGGCTGAGCCTCTACTGGCTCCACACTTGGTGCAACGGCTATTTCTGAAATTTCTAGAGGTAGAGGTAGAGGAGTGAAGCTGCTGGCTAATTCTGCTGGGGTGGGTGAAGTCTCAGCAGCAGGAGTTTCGACTGAAAAGACGGGTATTTCTGCAATTGCAGGTGGTTTCGAGTCGGGAATTTTCAAGTCAGGGGCGATCGCACTTTCAGCCGTTGCCTCGTCGATCGCACTTTCTGCAATACTTTCAGCTATGGGGGGAATCGCTGGCTGTTCCTCTAGCTTTACCTCGCCCTTATCCAGAGTGGGTGCTGGAACCACATCAGTTTTCGGTTTGGGCGATCGAACAAACTTAGGTTTTTTCGCCGCTGCTGCGGGTTCTTTTTTCTTGGCAAACAAGCCAGTAAACGGCACGCCTGCTGCTGCCAACTTCGCCGACTGAGGAATCGGCGTTTGCTCAGCAATCGGCGTCACCTGCCGGCGCAAAGTCAGAGTTTCCCAGGCAAACCAGCCCAACATCGCCACGCCCGCCATTTGACCAAGCAGGAGAGCACCAGTAATTCGTCCCGCACAAGCCCATAAAATTAACGCATAAAAAAGCCCTACCCCGCTCCAGGTAAAATCACTTTTGCGGTGCACTTCTGGAAAAAAGAAGGCCGCCATGTAAATACTGAAGCTGCCTAGACCGACCGCTAACGCCAGAATGTATGCAAGCATCTTGTCGGTACCTCCGCTGTGTCAAATAACTTCTACGCGCTAATTCTACCTTTGAGAGAGACTCAACGGCTTCTTTCTCTAGGACAATTCTTGATTTTTAGGGAAGTTTGGCAGGGAAGCAGTGTAAGGGATTTAACACGTTCAACGGATGTTGACGCCAGAAGTGCGAGTCAAGATTTCCCACTCTCCCCCACATCCCTAATGCCCATTACCCCCTATGCCCACACCCCCTATCCCCATCACCCCCTCCTCAGTGGTGATAGATGTCACTTAAACTATGCCCGTGCGATCGCACCAAGCGACTGAGGATGTTTATATGTTGTAGGTGTAAGAGGAATTATGCCCTAGGGCATATGTATGGGAGAAAGTGCCATGTTAGAAAAATTATTATTAGCGGCCGGCTTAACCTTATCGCTTCAAATATTTCCCGGACTAAGCACTTCCGCGAAATTACCGAAAAATTTGGTATTGCGATCGAGCGATCGTCCGGCTCAAACCCTGAAACTTCCCATCGTTTCAGTACCTGCAGGCATCAAGCCGAATGTCCAATCCTAATGATACGTGCCAGATCATACGTGCAAGTGCGATCGGACTTAGGCAGAGCCTTTCTAATATTTTTTTCGAGCTGTTCTCTTTTCTATGTGACTGTTCACAACTCATCAGTTTGTAGTCAGGGCTTTAGTCCTCATTAATATCACCTAATAAGGACTAAAGCCCTTACTACAAACCGTAGGCAAATAATTAGTAGCAGATAGAACATTAATTCCTATAACATACTACTAGACAAATCTCAACACCAGCTTGTCAAGTAAAGACTTTCAAACCTTAAAAAACTTGGGAAACCTTGAGTAATGGCTCAAAATAGATATATGATGTCAGATTGAGATCGAAGCTAATAATACCAATTTATTGTAAAGTTGCACATATCTCGATCCCCCTAAATCCCCCTTAAGAAGGGGAGTAGGGGTTGACTTTGATAAGAATCTTGTTCCCCCCTTATTAAGGGGGGCTAGGGGGGATCGGATTCTATGCAGCCGCATAAAAAATTGGTATAAGCACATTGACTATTAAATCAAGGAAAGCGAAAATGGGACTTAGCGATATTCTCTTGAATGAAAACCACAGAGACACTTTTGTTGATGACTGTGTAAAGTTGATAGACCAACAAGTTGCAGCAGCGTCCGGATTGGGTGGTCTGGCTCTGAAAGCTGCCTACTCTACTGTCAAGGGGATACGGGCTGACTATTGCGCCCAAGTCGTCGATCAACTTCTGCCAGAAATCTCGATCGCACTCGATCCGATGTGGGCTGAAGGGGTAAACAATGGCAACCCAGTAGAATATCTAGCCCAAAGAAAAGGTGAAGTAGCAGACGAATTGCTCCAAATCAGCGACAAAAGGGTCGAGAAAAGCACAAGATCGATGGTTAAAGGCGCCTATGCCAAACTCCGCCCCTCAGCCAAGAATTACGTGGAAAAGGGAGTACCCGATTTAGCCGAAATTATTAATAAACATAGTGCGGCCGGATAAGTGAGCAACGGCTAAAAACAAAATACCCAGATACCCGGCTTCTTCAAGAAATCGGGTATCTAAAATCCGACTTATTCGTAAGTTTGTAGTTAGGAGGGAGAGTCATAATTTTATGCTTATCCATTGCCAATTACCCATTGATTTGCAGCCAATATTTTCAACATCGCCTGTCCGGTAATTCCCAACCCCAAAAACATTACAAACATCGCACTAATCGCAGGCAGAAATTTGACTGCTGTTATCTGTTTGGGCAGTTTATCAAAATTCCGTTTGGCATAAACTAAGATTAATCCGATCGCACTCAGCACTAAAGCCAATCCCAAACTAAACGCTACCACTAACGTCATTCCCAAACCAACATTGCCCAAAGCCGACGCGCTCAACAGCATCACCAAAGCGGAAGGACAAGGCAACAAACCACCGGAAATCCCCAATGCTAATAAGCTTTTCCAAGTAATGGGAGAACCGTCAGTACCGGGCGGCAAATGCGAGTGAAGGCGGCCGTCTCCGTGATCGTGATAGTGGTGAGAGATATCTGGTTTTACAGGTTTAAATTCTCTCTCCCAAGTTCCTCTACTCAAAAGATTTACTGGTTCTTCACTTTCCGCAGTAAAGACTTTACTCCTTAAAAACCAGTTTTTATTAAAAATTTTACTTTTGATTTTTTTGAGAACTTCAGTCCTCACTCCCAACCTCGTCTTAATTTTTGATAATAATAAGTTAAACCCGATAAAAGCTACTAATAAACCCGATATTAAACTCAGCCAAGGATCTAATTTTTCGGGGTCGATCAAGTTAGAAGCAAACAAAGTAATTCCGCCGACAGCAAACACGCCCGCAGTGTGAGTAATTGTAGTCGTCGCTGCTAGAAATAAAGCGTGTAGGGGAGTAGCCCGCGAACCCACTAAATAAGCACCGACTATGGTTTTTCCGTGTCCGGGCGACATCGCGTGCACGCATCCCCAAGCAAATGCTCCCGCTATTGCTAGCAGTAAACTCCAACCTGAATCCCAGATAGATTCCTTTCCTGCTAACAAAAAGTCCCGGTTTTGCGGCGTAAACACAAAGCTTTTTACAGCACCCGCTTGCACAATCGTAGCTTGACAGCTAGCTGTCGGAACTCCGGGCAAAAACAGATTGTAATTAATCCGCAATTGCTCGGGTTTGGAGATAGAAATTGCATCAGGTAAAGCGGGGGTTTTATCTTGAGAAGGTGCGGGCCAGGTGTAGTCTAAAATTAACGTGCTGTGGGTATTGGGCTGCTGGATCACACTGGCGGTTTTAGCTGATATTTCTAGCGGTTTTACTGCTACGGAGCCTTGAATGTTACTGCTGTTGGTAATGCGAATTTGTTGGCTGAAAAACTTTTCTAGCTGTGTTTGGTGGCTGCGAACTTCAGCAGGTTGTAGCTGGCTGTCTCGATTGTCGTCGGCGAAGTTTGTTAAGCCGGTTGGGAAAGTTAATGTTATTTCGGTTTGTAAATCGTTGACTACTATTTCTGCTACGGATAAGTCTGCCCAGTGCGAGTAAACTGGTCGGGTTGAGGTTGTTAGTAATAATGAAAGTGTTAGGAAGAATAGGATAAATAATTGGGAAAGTCGGTTCATTTTGTACAGCATAAATTCCTTTTTTTTGTAAGTTTTTTGGTAAGTAGTTTGTGTGTGTTGGGATTTTTTAGGCGATCGCTCTTTTCGTGAGTCTCACAGTCCGCCGGGGATTGAAATCCCCGTCTCATAGCGAAAGTCGGTTGAAACCGACTGAATAGCTAATCAAATTCAACAATTGCGGATTTCATTCCTATGCAAGAGGACTTAAGCTTTTAGCCAGGGGTTTCAACCCCTGGCGGATTGACGGAATGGCGAATTTGGCCGAATGGCTGCTATTAGCTAATCTCAAAATTCATAACTTCCCAAACCCAATGCTTGGCGAGCTCGATCGTCAAAATTCGGGTCAATTTCCTTGGACTTTTGAAAATAAGCGCGAGATTCGGTATCTTTACCTAAAGTCCGGGCGATCGCACCAGCCCGGTAAAACATCCCCGCATCGCGAATGCCCGATCGCACTATTTCGGCCATCACTCGATCGGCCTTTTGCCACTCACCAGCGGCGGAAAGCGCCCAAGCCAAAGTATCCAGCGTCAAAGCATCCCGCCGAATTTTCACCTCCTCCTGCATTAACGCCAGCGCTTCCGCGACATCCTGCGATCGACCTTTTTCCAGCAGCAAACTCGCTAAATCCCTGCGGTGCCCAAAACCGCCAGATCCAGAAACCTGTTCCTGTCGCAGCCCCGCTTCTGCTTTGTCGCGAAGTCGCCGGGATTCGATCGCATCTCCCTGCAAATCCTTCACCCTCGCCATACCGCGATCGACAATGCGATCGAACACAGTCGCAACCTGGCCAGAATACGCAGAAACCTTGCTGTAATAGCCTTCCGCCTCCCGATAATTGCCCTGCCGCGTCTCCAAATCCGCCAAATAAATCAGCGCCAGCGGGTATCGCGGCACCAACCGCAGCGCCTCCAAAAACAGCGCTTTCGCCTGCACAAACTGCCCGCGACGCGCGTAAAATCGACCCAAGAGCGATCGGGCCCGCGCCGAACCAGCAACCTCTCCCGGTTCCTCCGCCGCCATTGCTTGGCGGTAATCCTGCAAAACCTCAGCATCTCGGCCCTGAGACTCTCTCACTAAAGCTCTCAAAGTGAGAGAACCCAAGTTCGGAATCCGGTTAACTAAGGCTTCTGCGGCTACATTTGCCTCGCTCACTTTTCCCATCGCTAAGTGAGATGTAACTGAAAGGGCGATCGCATCTTCATTGTCAGAACCCGCCTGTTTAGCAAAGCGCAAAGCAGTAGCAAAATCGTGTCTTGCCTCAGCAATTCGAGCTAAAACTAACAGCGCACCTTGGTTGTCAAAAGGCAAATCGGCGATCGACCTTTGAGCCGCCTGTTCCGCCAATAAAAACCAACCTCCCTCCCCAGTAGCGCGAGCCATTTTTAAATAAGATCCTGCCAGTGCCGCCCGGTTCAAACCGCTGCGGGAATCAACTGCCAACCGCTGCTGGTAAAAAGCAATCTCTTGCTGAATTGCTTCTTTTTGATTGGGATTATTTCTCAAACTTTCCGAAAAATGATAGCGGTAATTAGTATCGAGATTTTCGGGACTTTGGTTAAAAAAAATATCTGAAATAAAACGCCAATTAGGAGGTAAATTCACTACTACCATCCCAACTAAAGGAACCACTATCAGCAGCCAATACGAGACAATATCCGATTTTATTTTGTGTTGAATTTTAGTTTTCATACATCCGCGTTAATCAGCGTTCATCTGCGGTTCAAAAAAGTATTTTCAATATGTCATTAGCCAATAAGCAATGACTAATGACTAATGACTAATGACTAATGACTAATGACTAATTAGGCAAAGCCAAATAAGGAAAAGTCGGTTCTAAAGGTTTGTGTCCCTGAGCCGGATTTCCCGGAGTTCCGTTATATGAAACGTTATCCCCAACCGGAGAACCCACCAAAGCTCCCAGAGTGATATCAATAACGTCGTCCATCAGCATACGACCTCCGATCAAGCTTCCTTGAGCATTTGTAGCGCTAGCGTAGCCGCTGGTTTTTGTGGTATCGATCCGCATGACATCGGGTAAGAAAGCTCCGGCGATCGCATTTGGATCGACATTATCCCGACCGTCCAAAAGATCGACAGCATTCAAAGTAGCAACAGCTTCCTGACGCACCGGAGCAGCAGCAGCGCTCAAATCCAATCTCGGAGGAATATTATTGAATGCTTCCAGATAAGCGGGAGTAACTATCAAACCCTCATTAATTGCAGGTCTTGCCAAACGCTCGAATTGTTTAAAACCGCCAGCTCCATCCCGGATCGAAACTGTTGACCAAACATCAAAAGTATTCGCCCCAGTTCCTGCTTGCAAAAACGCTTTGGGAACGCGCACGGCAATTGAATTGACGTTGTAACCTTTAGTAAAGTCGATCGCTTGACTCGGTTCTTTAAAAGCAGTGCGCGGCCCCGTTCCCAAAGCTGCGGCGCGAACTCGGAAAAATTGTTCCACATCAAAGAAAAACGGGTCTTCGCGTAAACCCGCAAATACAGTCAAGTTAGAACCGCCCACAGGTACTGTATTTACAACAGCATTAGAATTCAGCGGAGTTGTGGCAATTAGCCCGCCGTTAACTGTAGTCTTAGCAACAGTCTCCGAGCCGTTGCGAACAACAGTTACAGCTACCGCTTGCATACCTCTATTGTTAGGCGGACTGAAGGCAAACCGCAAGATAATATCCGAACGTCCAGTAGGTGTAGAATTCACGTCACTTACTTGCGTGATGTGAAATTGGTAGAGGGCTGTAGTGCTGAAATAATATTGATAACGGGCGACAGACCTGGGATTTGAATTCATGGTAAATACTAAATCCCCGTCCGCAGCACCGGAGTTTTGGTCTTTTTCGCGATATACATATAGGTCAGTTAAATTGACCGCGCGACCTTTGATATCTACTTCGCCGTCGTCGTGGTCAGAAGCGACAATTATCCCTGGAGTTAATAGAGCAATTAGAGCTACTTCAATAGCTAGTATGGTTCGGCGAATTTTTTTTGTGAGCTTCACAGTTAGCACCTTTATTGCAATGAATTTTTTGCACAAATCAATGGTAAATAACCCGCATTCGCGGGTTTTACTTTTGTAGCAACAGGTTGAAATCTGTCAACCTGTCGGGCTTTTGCGCTATTGCTGAGCCTTCTCCTATTGGTGGTATACGAAGGTTTGGCAATTTTGGATCTGTGCTTCAAGATAAATTTAGGGAAAAAAGTGTGTTATTGAGGATTTACTCGTTCCCGGACTATGCTTGGGAATGCCTGCTCCCAGACAAGGCTTCCCTCGATCGAGTGGAGCCACAGCCTCGCTTATACGGGTTCCCAGGCTCTTATTGGGAGCGATCGAACAAAGCTTGGGAACGAGTGAATGGCGCTGTTTTGAGTGTTCAGGCTCCGGGCATTTCTTCGTTCTGCATAAAGCGGATTGCTAAGTCTCAACCAAATCATTAATTAGGTGGTAAAATTCCAGATGACTTGGGATTTTTACAATTCAAAGCACGACAAAGTTAGCCTAAAAAGGCATACTCCAGTTTGTACCCCAACTTCAAACTTACAATTATGTTCTGTAGTGATATACGCCGAATTTTTAATTTTGGATCTGTGCAGTCAAAACAAAAATTTTAGGTACACTGAGATGACAGGCCAGAAGTCAGGCGATGAATCGCTGCTTTTAGTGCAGATTGCCCAGAAAGACCAAACGGCATTAGCTAAACTTTACGATCGCTACGGTCGCCCAAGTTACGCTCTCGCTTACAAAATCCTGGGTTCGGTAGAAGAAGCCGAAGAAGTGGTACTCGATGTTTTTTCCCAAATTTGGCAAAAAGCAGCAACTTACGATCCTTCTCGCAGTCGAGCAGATACGTGGTTGTTCATGCTTACCCGCAGTCGTTCCCTCGATCGACTCCGAGCGATGCAGCGAACAGTCCGGGCTGCTGAAGCTTGTCTGGAAGATGCTAAAGTACCCATCTCTAGCGTTGCAGAACCGATGGAAGATGCAATGTTTAAAGAACGCAGGGAACAAGTCCAAGCAGCCTTAGAAAAACTGCCAAAGGAACAGCAAGAGGCGATCGAACTCGCCTACTACCAAGGGCTGACTTGCGCGGCGATCTCAGCTAAAACTGGTATCCCGACAGGTACAATCAAAACCAGAATTCGGTTGGGTATTTCCAAATTGCGTCAAGCTTTGAGCGAACAATTTTAGATGGTCAAAAAACCTAATTTAAGTTGTTTAAAATCTAAAGTTGTGGCATCTCCAATCATCCATCTTGAGTGCGAGGGCAGCCGACAATCTCAAATTTAAAATCAACTTAGGCTGAATTACAATTAATGGCGGAAAACAGATGGAAATGATGCCAGACGAGGAATATAAAATCCTTGCAGCCCTTCAAGCTCTCGATATCCTCGACGAGTCAGAACGCGGCGCATTTGCAGAGAAATTGAAAGAGTCCGCAGAACTTACAAGTGAATTAGCTGCTTTGGAATCAACAATTGCCGCGATCGCCTACACAGCCCCCCCAGTTCCAGTCGCCCCCGACCTGAAAAACCGCCTGTTACAGCGCATAGCCGAACTGCAGCCAACCCCGGCAGAATCAGTCAATATAAAGCCAATTGTTACCTCTCCAACCGAGAACAATACTCCATCTTTAATAGTGCGATCGCACGATGTCAAATGGAAATCTTATGGAGTTCCGGGACTTTCGTTTGGCAAGCTTTATATTGACAAACAAAAGCGCGAAATTACCTGCTTGATGCGACTAGAACCGGGAGTAACATTTCCCATGCACCGACACGCTGCCTCGGAGGAAGTGCTTGTATTAGAAGGAGACTTAATTGTAGAAGGGGAAATTTGCCATCAAGGCGACTACATTCGATCGGTTCCCGGTTCCACACATTCGCCCCTGACACAAGGGGGATGTTTGCTGTTAATGAAAACTTCCCTAGACAACGAAATGTTTGTCTGATATTATTTTTGTTGAATTGCCGACAGCTTGGAGGGCGGGTTTATGTATATTTTTAGTTAGAAGTATAGATGGTTGGTGAAACCCGCCCCTACAATTATTTCGGTTAATTTACCGGACACGCTCTAATTCAAAAACACCCGTACTGCTCAGCATTCGGCGGTTAGAAATGCTAAATATATCACGTAATTCCATGCTAAATTACTCGCGTTTAACTGCTGTTATGTCCGCCGTTATTATACAATTTGTACCCAGTGACAAAAGCGCCATCGCCCAAGAACGCGAAGGATGTTTTCTGGTTAATTCAGTGGGAGAAGTAATTAACTTAAATTTGTTGTGTTCGCCTCAAGAATCAGACATTAAGCTGACAGGAAACGATGGCAAATTTCTCGAAGACTACAAACGCTTAGCAAAAAGCTACTCTCCCGAAGCAACGGACAATTTACTGCAAGCAATCCAAAGGGCCCCTGGTCAAAAAATTGCGGCCGCTAAAAGAATGTGTGCGGAAGCAAAATCGGGACTTTCTCTGCCGGAAGTTAAATTAAGAGCGATCGGGCAAGCTGTCAGTATCGAAAATCCAACTGCCAAAGAAAGTTTTCTCGCCGATGCCGATATTATTACCACCCTTGCCGCCAATCATTATTGCCCGGAATTAGCCAGTAAGTAATATCATGAAATCTGTCAGTCCTCCCGCTCATCGGCAGTCCGCCAGGGAATGAATTCCCTGTCTCATAGGTAAAGTCCTCTCAAAGAGGACTGAAGAACTCATTAGTCCTCGTAGCGAGGAATTTCGCTTTGAGCCAGGGGTTTCAACAATAGCCGGACTGAGGGTTTAACGTTAAGTTGACACGCCTTGGGTAAGGCATTATTTCAGTTTTGATTTTACAGGAGTGCAAGGGGGAACGATCGCACTTCTAAAAAACGCTTTTTACAAAACTGAGATTCTCCCACGGTAATACGGCGTCTTCACTTGCAGCTACAATATGAATTGTCCTCTTGTCGCGCAATGATCGATGAAATTACCGGACATGAGATGAAACATTTAAAATCAAGTTCCGCCGACTTGCGGGATTTATTCAAAGACAGCATTACAGTTAAATACCTCGCGGAACCGCTGAAAGCTGTCCCAGCTTGCGAAGACGCAGCCAAATTGCGATCGTGGATGGAGGCCCGCGATTTTGACGTGCTCGGTATCGAAGAAAATGGCACGGTTTGCGGCTATGTAGAACGATCGCACTTAATCGCAGGTAAGTGCAGCGACTACCAGCAAATTTTTCACCCCTCCCAATTAATTGCCGCCTCGACTCCTTTGATGGAATTGCTGCCGCTGCTGCGAGAAAAACCCAGATTATTTGTATTGGAAAGCAACAGGATCGACGGGATTGTTACCTGTGGCGATTTACAAAAAGCACCGGTGCGGATGCTGCTGTTTGGATTGGTGACGCTTTTGGAAATGAATTTATTGCGGATCGTGCGGATTTACTTTCCCCAAGATTCTTGGCAAAAATTGCTTAAGGGCGATCGTATTTTAGCAGCAAAACACCTTTGGCAATTGGGGCGAGCGCGAAATGAAGCAATTGACTTAATCGATTACCTGCAATTCTGCGACAAGCGAGATTTAATCCTGACTTCTGCTGAAATAGTCGATCGACTGGGGCTCAAATCCAAACGCTACGGGGAGCGTTTTTTAAAGTCAGCAGAAGCATTGAGAAACAAATTAGCTCACGCTCAAGATTTAATCAACGGTTCTTCTTGGCCGGAAGTAATTTTTTTAGCTCAGGAAATAGAAGCGCTTTTGCAGCGTTGCGAAGAAATTGAAATGGCCGCACCTAATGAAGTAGAAAGCATTTAATCCTCATCTTTTATAGAGAGACTTTGTTTGTAGTGTCGCCATAATCGCCTATTTTGATAGAGGAAGGTGCGCCGAAGCGCACCCTAGATTTAGTTTGTAATTTTTAGTTTCCTGTTGGTATACTTAGGAACCCAGCCTTGAGCACTGGTGTAATACTGCAAGGCTTTCAAGTACAGCGACGGAGTGAGATAAAACCAATGTTCGGTATTAGCCGGCACTTTAATGTATTCTTCAGCTTCCAGCATTAATTGTACCTGAGAGCCGTTAGAATACACAAACCCAAAAACGCATTCCCCAGCTAAAATGTGAAGAACTTCTGCATCTGTGTGGGTGTGAGTGCGATCGCTTTGAGTCATCAGCGCGTAAATCTGCTGCGAACCTGGATGCAGCACTTTTAAGTCGCACCACTTATATCCGCTGGCGCGCTTAAACTGTTCAAACTCGCTATTATATGCTGCGAGAATCTGCTGTTTTTCTGTTACATTGAGAATGTCTTGAACTAGCAGTTCTTGAAACGCCGGATTTTCGTTGGCGGGCAGGGAATCGATCTCAATATTTAAAACTGCCAGTTGACTCGCGATCGCCCGGATATCCGTATATGTTCTACCGTCTTCTAGTTGCAGAACAGCCATATTACCACCTAATGTTTTGAGCTTTGAGGGAAATTTAGTTTCCATTTTTAAGCTGCTGTTTTAAGCTTTCGTCAAAAACTAAACTCCTGCTTGTTTTCAATAATAGCCGATCGCTAAAATTCCATGTCCTGCCTCGCCAATTATCAAACCAATAGCACCCATCAAATAATTTGGTGGTTTTTTTAACTTTTATTTAATAAGATTTACTGGAGTTAATGTAAGGTGCACCATAAGCACCGCACAGCTTAACTAAAAACTCAAAACTTTCAAATCAGCATCCCCGCGATACAAGCAGTCATAAAACAAGCCACAGAGCCAGCAATCATCGCCCTCACGCCCAACCTCGCCAAATCGCCTTGCCGCTGCGGAGCCATCGCGCCAATTCCCCCAATCTGAATCCCGATCGAACCAATGTTAGAAAACCCGCACAAAGCATAAGTCGAGATAATTTGCGATCGTTCAGAAATCCCCTGTTGTTTCACCAATTGCATCAAATCTAAATAAGCAATAAACTCATTCAAAATCGTTTTTTTTCCCAAAACAATCCCCACCTCTGCACAATCAGCCCAAGGCACCCCCATCAGCCAAGCAACCGGAGCCATCAAATAAGCAAAAATTAATTCTAGCGACAACTGAGGCAAACTAATTAGCCCTCCAAACCACCCCAAAAGCGCATTAAAAAAAGCCAACAAACCCAAAAAAGCAATCAGCATCGCTGCCACATTCGCCGCCAACTTCAACCCGTCGCTAGCACCCGAAGCCGCCGCATCCACCGCATTAGCATAAACCTGTTCCACCTTCACCTCCACCTCCCCAGCAGTCAGCGACTTTTCAGTTTCCGGGTACAGCAATTTAGAAATAGCCAAAGCTGCTGGTGCAGACATCACCGACGCCGAAATTAAATGTTGAGCCGGTACTCCAAAAGAAATATAAGCTGCCATGACTCCGCCGGCAATTGTGGCAAATCCTCCCGTCATGACAGCATGGAGTTCCGAGAGCGTCATCGTCGCCAAATAAGGTTTAATTAACAAAGGAGATTCCGTTTGCCCGATAAAGATATTCCCAGCACAAGAAAGCGTTTCTGCGCCGGAAGTTTTCATGGTTTTAATCATCAACCAGGCCACTGCTTGCACAACTCGCTGCAAAATGCCGTAGTGATAAAGTATGGTGATAAACGAAGAGAAAAAAATGATAGTCGGCAGCACTTTAAAAGCGATAAAGTGTTCAGCAAAATTATCTCCAAATATAAACTTTGCCCCGGCATCAGAAAAATTCAGAAACTGCGTCACCAAATCTCCCAAAAATTTAAAGACAGCCAAACCAGGAGCAGTTTTGAGAATTAAAATAGCAAAAATTAGCTGTAAAGCAATTCCCCACAATACGGGCGGCCACTTGACAGCGCGCCGATCGACTGAAAAGACGTAGGACAAACCGACAAAAACAGCTAACCCGAATACAGAAATAAGTCGTTCCATGTATAGCAATTTTTAGAGAATCTACAGCAAGCTTTTATCGTTACCAGGCTCTGGTAATCCAGATTAACAGCCCGATCGTACTTTATCTCGTTTCCAGAGGTTGCCATGAGTTCGCGGCGCGGGCGGCACAGCCCCGGAGGGCGTATAATACACGATGCAGCCCGATCGCATACAATATCAGCCAGTTTCGCTTACAATAAAAGGCTAAACCTCAAAATCACGGCGCAGCCTAATTGCTGCTATTTTTATGTCTCTACCTATAGTTGCTATTATTGGACGCCCCAATGTAGGCAAATCGACGCTCGTCAACCGTTTAGCCAACACCCAAGACGCGATCGTCCACGACGAACCAGGAATCACGCGCGATCGCACTTACAGACCAGCATACTGGGGCGATCGGGAATATCAAGTCGTAGACACCGGCGGGCTAGTATTCGACGACGAGACAGAATTTCTGCCTTTAATTCGCGAACAAGCAATGGCAGCCCTCGCAGAAGCCAGCGCAGCCATTTTCGTAGTAGACGGCAAAACCGGGCTCACCGGTGGCGACGAATCGATCGCATCTTGGCTGAGACTGCAAAAAGTCCCCGTCATTCTCGCCGTCAACAAATGCGAATCCGAAAATACAGGGCTTACCCAAGCAGCCGACTTTTGGCAATTGGGACTCGGAGAACCTTACCCAGTTTCCGGCATTCACGGTAACGGCACCGGCGAATTGCTTGACAAATTAATTACTTACCTTCCCACAGAAGTATTACCCGAAGTTGAGGAAATTAAAGTAGCAATTATCGGTCGTCCCAACGTCGGCAAATCGAGTTTGTTAAACGCATTTCTCGGAGAAAATCGCGCCATAGTCAGCCCAATTTCCGGCACAACCCGCGACGCGATCGACACCTTAGTAGAACGCAACGGTAAAACCTACCGCCTGATCGACACAGCCGGAATTCGCAAAAAGAAAAACGTCGAATACGGCGCAGAATTTTTCGGCATCAACCGCGCTTTCAAAGCCATCCGTCGCGCCAACGTCATACTATTAGTAATTGACGCAATCGACGGCGTTACCGATCAAGACCAAAAATTAGCCGATCGCATCAGCCAAGAAGGTCGCGCCTGCATCATAGTCGTCAACAAATGGGATGCCATAGAAAAAGAGTCCGACACAATATACGAGTACGAAAGAGAAGTCAGAACCCGACTTTATTTCCTCGACTGGGCAGAAATGATTTTTGTTAGCGCCATGAGTGGACAGCGAGTTGAAAAAATCATTGAATTAGTAGACAAAGCCTCCGACGAACACAAACGTCGCGTCCCTACCGCAGTCATTAACGAAGTCATAGAAGAAGCCACAACCTGGCACTCAGCCCCAGTTACCCGCCAAGGAAAACAAGGCAAAATCTATTACGGTACTCAAGTGCGATCGCAGCCACCGACAATCGCCCTATTTGTCAACGATCCCAAACGCTTCACCGAAAATTACCGCCGCTACATGGAAAGCCAATTCCGCAAACATCTAGGCTTTACCGGTACACCAATGCGGCTACTTTGGAGAGGCAAAAAAGTTCGTGCCACCGAAATGAGCACAACAAACAGAGCACTGCGCGTGAAGTGATTTTAGATTTTAGATTTTGGATTTTAGATTAAAGAGAAAACGCAGTTTAATGGTATAATTAAGTTGCGATTTTTTTCTTTTGTCTTCCTTCGCCTCTTGGCAATTCAATTACTTGGTATTTGAAACAATTCCAAATCAAACAATCTAAAATCTCAAATCGCAAGGTGGACGAACAAGAGTTTAAAAGAAGAACAAAGCAGCTAGCATTGAGAGTTATTAAGCTAGTAGATGCGCTGCCCAAAGGCTCCGCTTCTCAGGTAATTGGCAAGCAGTTAATTCGTTCAGCAACTTCTGTAGGAGCCAATTATCGAGCGGCTTGTCGTGCGAAGTCAACAGCAGACTTAATTTCTAAACTCAGGATAGTGGAAGAAGAAGCGGATGAAAGTCTTTACTGGATGGAGTTAATAGTTGAAGCTGAATTGGTAGATGCCACTAAATTGAAAAGTATCATGTCAGAAACAAATGAGATTTTAGCGATGACAGTTGCGTCCATCAAAACTTTAATTGCTAAAAACCCAACAGCAAATCGCAAATAAAAAAATGTCAAAATTCAACAAAAATTTTCTATCAAAAATCAAAAAATTAAATAATCCCCAATCAAAAAATCAATTGCTCAATCAAATAATCCCATTCAAAAATCAATCCCTCAATCAATCCCTCAATCCCTCAATCAATCAATCCCTCAATCAATCCCTCAATCCCTCAATCCCTCAATCCCTCAATCCCTCAATCAATCAATCCCTCAATCTAAAATCTAAAATCTAAAATCTAAAATCGACAAGATGGACTTACTTCGATCGCTCCCCATAGGACTTTACCTAGAACAACCCGTAACCTGGCTTCACCGGCTAGACTCCCGCGTCAAATTAGCTTGGTTGATGACATTTCTGATTGCACCAATACTCGCCAATCCCATCTGGCGGTTGATGCTAGTAGGAATGTTAATCGTACTGACACTAACTGCAGCAATTCCATTGCGCGTGTGGAAACAGCAAATGGGACTGCTGCTGCTATTTTGCCTATTAGTATTTTGCCTCAGCGCGATCGCCCCCGACGGACTCCCCGCAGAACACCAGCCCCGCATCCCCGCCGACGAATTAACCTTTTCCCAACAGCCGGCAACCCTTCCACCTCCTCAAAAGCCCCAACCCTGGTACAAATCTTTTAACTTAGGCTCAAACTCCCCAATTCCCAATCCCAAAGCCCAAAGTCCAAATCAACTCCCCCAACCCACAAACTACCGTTACGTTGTATTCAAACAAGGCCCGATTAAAATCACCCGCAAATCCCTAGATTTAGCTATCAACGTCAGCACCCTATTTTTCACAGTAATTTACAGCACCAACCTCTACCTTCTCACCACAGCCAGCGAAGAAATTACCGCCGCCCTTGAAAACTTAATGCAGCCCTTGCGCCGCTTGAACTGGCCTATTACCGAAATAGCCTTAACATTAACTTTATCTTTGCGATTCATTCCCTTAGTATTGGAAGAAATACAAAATTTAGTGCGATCGGTCAGAACCAGAGCGATCAACTGGAAAAAACTCGGATTTCGCAGCGCAGCTCAAGTTTGGTTAATGATAGCCGAGCGGCTGTTAGAAAACTTGCTCCTGCGAGCTGAACAAATTGCCAGCGCCATGAAAGTCCGTGGCTTCACCAGTCCCGATCGACACCGGGTAGAATGGCACCAGTTGCAATTGAAAATCCGAGACTGGATCGCCCTCGGCTGCTTGCTCCTCCTCTGGAGTGCTCGCTTTGTTTGGGGTTGGGACAGTTGACAGTTGACAGTTGACAGTTGACAGTTGACAGTTGACAGTTGACAGTTGACAGTTGACAGTTGACAGTTGAGGATATTGAAAAGCAGAATCTCATATCCCACAAAAGCGTCAATACTAAGTCACTCCTTATAAATTTTAGATTGAAGCATTAGGAATGATTGGTTGCACACTACTGCTAAAGTAATGGAGACAAATATTTAGAGAACCAAGACCTTGAACATCTATCTTGGGACAGATATCGTATATGTTCCGCGCATACAAGCCGCATTAGACCGGTTTGGCGATCGCTTCCTCGAAAAAGTTTACACACCCGCCGAACAAAGGGATTGTGGGCAACTAAATTCTCAACACAGCAGCATTAAAGGTAAAATGAATCGAGTTTCCTGCAACCAACTAGCGGGGCGCTGGGCGGCAAAAGAAGCCGTTGTCAAAGCTCTAGGCACGGGATGGCGGGGAATACGGTATGCAGATGTGGAAATTCGGCGCTCCGAAAACGGTGCTCCAAACGTGCAACTGCACGGAACCGCAGCAGCACAAGCCTCTGTTTGGGGAAATTGCCAGTGGCAATTAAGCCTCAGCCACGACGGAGACTATTGCACGGCTACGGCGATCGCCCTTTGTAGCCCGCCCTCAAACAACGCCGTCGGGCGATCGAGCGAAACTAAAATCTAAAATCTAAATCTTTAATCTAAAATTGATAGATTGTGAGTGTGAATGACTACCGAAACTTACCTGAATCATCCAAACTTTGGCCTCCTCTTCAGGGTATCCCAGGTTGAAGACAGCCAAGAATTATTTACCACCCTATACGCCCAACGCCTGTTTTTTTTGGTGACAAACGGCCCTGGCGGGCTGAGATTTGAACCAATCAGCCGCTCCGACGCTCGCCTCATGGTCGAAATTCGCCTGCGAACCCTGCGTCGCAGCGGTCAATATCACGAGTACGACCAATTGCAAACCATTCACCAGCGTACATTTCAATAACGAAAATCAGTAATTTGGTAATTGGTAACAGTCTTAATTTTCCTTCCCTCCCGTCAAGAGCGTTGAGTACCCATGACCATAGCCTCTCGAATTAACAGCATTCGCCAACACTTGCCGGAATCAGTGCGGTTAATTGCCGTTACCAAACAGGTATCGACTGATGCTATCCGCGAAGCATACGACGGCGGTATCCGGGATTTTGGCGAGAGTAAGGTTCAAGAGACTGCCGAAAAACAAAGCCAACTGCAAGATTTGCCGGATATCAACTGGCACTTGATCGGGCACTTGCAAGCCAACAAAGCCGCCAAGGCCCTAGAGCATTTCCAGTGGATTCACTCTCTCGACAATTTAAAACTCGCTCAGCGACTTTCGCGCTTGGCGGGGGAAATGTCCTGCTCTCCCCAAGTCTGCCTGCAGGTCAAAATGTTGCCCGACCCGGACAAATACGGCTGGAGCGTTCCAGAACTGCTGGCTGACCTTCCAGAACTCAACAAATGTCAGCATATCAAAATTCAAGGTTTGATGACAATTCCTCCGCTGGGATTAGATGACTCGCAAATCCTAGAATTATTTAACAGCACCCGCGAACTTGCTGACAAAATCCAGCAGCAAAATTTGCCCTACATTCAAATGCAGCAGCTCTCGATGGGGATGTCGGGAGATTATCATTTGGCAATTCAAGCAGGTGCTACTATGGTACGGCTAGGACAAACCTTATTTGGCTCTAGGAGGGGATAAATAATTGAAATCTTCTGATAAAGACAATTTGGGTTAAATATAGAATAGTCAGCCACCCGCGACTAACGCGCAACGCGAGTATAGTCGGGGCAGCAAAGTCGTAAAGGAGCGTGAATCATGAATATTTTTTCTAAACTGCGAGATTTTGTAGGGATCAACAATGAGCCTGAGTACGATGACGTGTACGACGAAACTGAAGGGGAGCGCTATCAGAACTTCTACCAAGCGCCTGAACCCAACCCCGCTGCAGTCGCAGCGGAAGAAGAACGTCGTCAAAATCGTAGAATGCGAGAGCGGTCAGTAGTAGGATCGACAGGTATGGATGTAGTTGCACCAACCGGGGGAGTAGGGTCAGTAATGAATAACGTGATTGGAATGCCTGGAGCTATGAACGGGATTTCGGAAGTAGTAGTAATGGAGCCGCGCACTTTTGAAGAGATGCCGGCAGCAATTCGAGCCCTTAAGGAACGGAAGTCTGTGGTTTTGAACCTGACGGTGATGGACCCAGACCAAGCGCAAAGAGCTGTGGACTTTGTGGCGGGCGGTACTTATGCCCTTGACGGTCATCAAGAGCGAATTGGCGAAAGTATTTTCTTGTTTACGCCTAGCTGCGTGCAGGTGAGAACTCAGTCTGGTGTGGTTCACGAAGTGCCTCCTGCTCAGGGACGCCCTCGTGCTGCTGCTCCTGCACCGACAGTCTGGCCGGCAGAACAAGCTACCATCGCTCAGTAGTTATTAGTCAGTAGTTATTAGTCATTAGTCATCTGTCTTTAGTCTTTAGTTATTAGCCAGTAAGCTTTTAACTAGCGAGATCCTGAATTTTGTATCCTTAGTTCTGGGCGCTTAACTCTTAGCTAAGGCGGAGAACTGATAATTAATGGCAACTAATAATTAATGACTAATGACTAGCATAAAATAGTAAGGTGCGTCGCTTTCTAATTTTCGATCGAACTTGTAAATTGTTGCGGGCGACGCACCCTACAAGGTAGCACTGTAGACTAATGACTAATGACTAATGACTAATGACTAATGACTAATGACTAACATAAAATTTGGTACGATCGGCGGTGGGGTAATGGGAGAAGCTCTCTTATCCCGCTTAATAGCACAAAAAGTTTATTTGCCTTCAGAAATATTGGTGAGCGAGCCTGGGGTAAAGCGCCGCGAGTTTTTGGCTAACAAATACGGGATTGGAACAACAGCCAGCAATCTAGAAGTTGCTGCAGCTACAGAAGTGCTGTTTTTGGCGATTAAACCGCAAGTTTTTGATACGGTAGCTTTGGAGTTGGCGGTGGCGGCCGATCGCAAACAAGGAAATAATGGAGAAACGGCTAATTCCCAGCCAGAAGCGCTAGTAGTGTCGATTTTGGCCGGAGTGCCACTGAGCAAGCTGGAACCAGCCTTTCCGGGGCGGGGAGTGCTGCGGGTGATGCCGAATACTCCAGCCACGGTAGGAGCGGGAATGAGCGCGATCGCTCCGGGAAAACTCGTGCAACCGGCTGATTTAGAATTGGTAAAGCGCATCTTTCAAGCCGTGGGAGAAGTGGTAGAAGTACCTGAGAGTATGCTCGATGCGGTGACTGGACTTTCGGGTTCCGGCCCTGGTTATGTAGCAATTTTGATAGAGGCCTTGACAGATGGCGGAGTTTGTGCAGGACTGCCACGGGCGATCGCCTCTCAATTAGCTTTACAAACAGTATTCGGTACAGCGAAGCTAATGCAAGAAACGGGAATGCACCCGGCACAATTGAAAGATCAAGTTACGAGTCCCGGTGGCACAACTATTGCCGGAATTGCTAAACTAGAGAGTAACGGCTTTCGTTCTGCCCTAATCGAAGCAGTGAAAGCAGCTTGTTTGCGTTCTCAAGAATTGGGTAAATAGGTGTTAGTGCCATGCTGACTTTAAAATTAGATTTAAGTCCGTGGATCAAGTTGACAGACGATCAGTTTTACGAACTGTGCCAACATCACCCCGATTATAAATTTGAACGGAATGCAAAAGGAGAACTGCTGATGGTTCCACCAACGGGAGGAGAAACGGGCAACCGTAATATGGATTTATCCTATCAATTGCAAGCTTGGAGTCGCCAAAATCCGAATCTAGGAATTGCTTTTGACTCTTCCACCTGTTTTAGACTCCCAAACGGTGCAACTCGTTCTCCCGATGCTTCTTGGATAAAACGCGAAAGATGGGAAGCTTTAACTCCCGAACAAAAAAGAAAATTTCCGCCACTGTGTCCTGATTTTGTAGTGGAATTGCGCTCGCCCACTGATTCTATCCGAGAAACGCGAGAGAAAATGCAGGAATATCGGGAAAATGGCGTTTGTTTGGGGTGGTTGATTGACCCGCAAACGCGGAGTGTGGAGATTTATAGGATCGATCGAGAAATAGAAATATTGCAGTCCCCTGTTACGCTGTCAGGGGAAGATATTTTGCCCGGATTTGTGTTGGAACTAGGGCCCGTTATGGGAAATAATTGAAAAGGTGTCAGGCTGTTTCAGATCAATCGCTAGCTGCTGTTTCCAATTTCTCTCCAATCCTCGGTTCCGTACCATTCAAAAGCCGCTGAATATTGCTGCGGTGTCGCACAATTACAAACACACCGCCCGCAATGCCAAACAATACATAAGCCAGCGGCTGATGTAAAGCAAACATCAATCCAGCCACGCTAATTGCCCCGATAATCGAACTTAAAGAAACAATTCGCGACACCGCAAATACTATCCCGAAAATTCCGAAAGTTCCCAAACCAACGGGCCAGTACAAACCCAGCAAAACTCCCAAACTCGTAGCCACAGATTTACCCCCCGTAAACCCCAGCCAGATTGATTTGCTGTGGCCCAAAATAGCAGAGAAACCCGCCAAAGTTGCCATCCAAGGGATGACAGTTGCAGTATTTTCTAAACCGGCTGCGGTTGCTAGCTGGCTGGTAAAAGTGAGAGAGTAAATATAGCGAATTAGGACGATCGCACTTACCCCCTTCAACACATCAACCAACAACACCCCCAACCCCGGCCCTTTGCCCAAAGTCCTCAGTACGTTAGTTGCACCCGTCGAACCCGAACCAACCTCTCGAATATCAATTCCCAGCATCCATTTCCCCAAGGCGTACCCAGTCGGAATCGAACCAAGCAGATAAGCTGCTATTAACAGTGCGCCATTTAAAATTATCCAGCTAGCCATTTTTTAATTTGAGATTTCGTGTACTTTTAAAATTTGCAACCTTTCCCCTAGCATAATTAGCAATTAGCAATTACTAAGTAGCAATTACCAATTACCAATTACCAATTACCTCATCAAAAATCCTTAGCAGCCATCAAAGTTTGCGGATCTGCCGCAAAGGCCAGCCATAACGGAAATTGCAGGATTGACAAACTAATTAAATCCTCAGTTTCATCAATGACAATTAGTGGCAATTTACCATCTTTCACCAGTCGATCGGCTTTTTGAGCCAAAGCTTCCGCAGACTCAAACATAATAATCCCCCTTTCCGGGCCAAAATCGCTGCGAGTAATGCCCAAACAGTCCTGCAAACCCCGGCGCCACTCTCCCAAACGTTCGGGACTGTTGGCGAGCACCAAAGTCCGCACCCGTCCGCCGTAGACGCTTCTGAGTACAGAAATAATTGTCGAAGTAATCAAGATATTTTGCAAGCGCGAACCCATAGTCCGCAAAGCACCCCTTCCTCCTTGAGTGAAAAACCAGTTAGAAACTCGTTCCGCGTGGATGGGTTCAAAAGTGCGGCGAAGTTGCCAAGGCGGGCCGTAGTAGTCGGGGACAGTGCGATATTGATCGAGGGTGCGGCGAATTTGTTTGGCTTGTTCTTGAAATCCCTGTTCGGCAAATTTGGGATTTACCGGTGCTGAGGATTGAGACTCTTCAGCAGCAGTTCGCTGTGGTGTCTCTTGCGCCGGTGGCGTCAAATCTAAGAGTTCGGCGGTAGCGGCCAAATCCTGCAAACTGCCTACTAAATAGTCTTTGAAACCCTGGACTCGAATTGCTAAATCTTGGGAAACGCCGGCAAAAGTGGTTCGCATTTCCTTTTGAATTCGATCGCGCCGGCGTTCTAGTTTTTCTACTTCGATTTGTAGCGCTTGTTTGCGCTGATCTAGTTGAATCAAGCCGTCTTGTACCAAACGCCCGATCGATGCTTGAGCCTGGCCCAACGCTTCTATAGCATTGGCTTTGTCGGCTTCCAAGGCGGCAATTTTTTCAGTCAAAGCTTGTTCTTGCTGCTGCAATTCTTGGACTCTCTCTGCCAACTGTTCGGTAACATTTTCTGGGATGTGCGTTACCGTTTCTGGGATTGCTGTTGGCTGGGAGTCTGTGGGAATCTCGATTTGAGCGATCGGACTTTCTGATTCGGCCTCGTCGGTGTTGGGCGCAATTTGGGCTAGTGCGCCTGCTTCGTCCACGAATTGGGCAATTTCGGCATCTTCCTCGTCCAGCGGCGGGTCTGTTTCTGCCGGGAGTTGGGCGGGCAGTTCATTTTCGTCGATCCACAAATCTTGTGTTTGAGATAGAACTTGGTACTCCGTCTCATTCACGGGTAAATCGACTTCGCCGTCACCGCTTGGGGTGGCTGGTTGTGGTTGCGGTTCTTGGGTTGGAGATTCGTCTGAATTCATGGGAAATTTTGTTCGGCGTGGGCACGGAAAAGTTAAAAATTAAAAATTAACAACTTTTTTAGTCTTGACGGGGACAGCGCTGTTCTAAGCAGGTCTGTAGCATTTTACGATCGAACAGAACCGGCAGAAAGTGAATGCTGTTAATTTCTTTGAAATAGAACAAAATCGGCACAGCGGGCCAAAATATCCGCCAATTTTGCCATTCTCGGTAAGGAAAGCGGCGGATTAAGTTGGACGATCGATAAATGTCCAAATCTGTTGGGGTAAATTGTAGCCGGATGGTGGCGGCTTGGTACATCAAAAACAAGCCGAACACAGAAAGTGGCAAACTCACCCACTTCTGCACGAACAGCAGCGGTACGGCCGCCAGTACCAGGACTAGGGGAATCGCATAACTCGGGGCGAGTTCGATCGTACTTGTCGGCGCAGTCGAAGAGGCTGTTGTAGTCACGGGTTTAAATCAAGGGTAGTAAACTAATGTTGCCAATTATTCATATTTTATCCGTTTCTTAGCTTACAAGCCTTTGAGTAAGCTAGAGCCCGTGCCCTGAAACATCAGCCATGTCATCAAAAAGTTAAAGATAAAAATAGCCAGTAAAGCCGTCACCACCGCTGTGGTAGTCGATTGGCCGACGCCTTTTGCCCCGCCGGTGGTGGTCAAGCCCCAGCTAGTGCCGATTACAGCAATCAAACCACCGAATACAAAAGCCTTAATTGCCGCGCTGCAAATATCCCACAAACTCAGGAAATTGCGGACTGATTCTAAAAACACGCTTTGAGAGATGCCGTACATCGTCGTAGCAATCAGCAGTCCGCCGAGGATGCCGGTGACGAGACACATGATGGTTAAAATTGGCAGCATCAAGCAGCAAGCAATGACGCGGGGAATTACTAAATAGTCGATCGGGTCTGTTTTGAGCATCAGCAGGGCATCTATCTGTTCTGTTACCTGCATCGTGCCGATTTCCGCCGCAAAAGCCGAACCTACCCGTCCCGTCACGATTACCGCTGTTAAGACGGGGCCGAGCTCGCGAGTCAAAGACAAAGCCAAAACGCCACCGACGACATTGCCGGCACCGAGGTTAATAAACTCCCTCGCTACCTGAATAGTAAATACCATGCCGACAAAACCCGCAGTCAGCAAAGCAATCAGCAGAGATTCCGGGCCGACTGCTGCCATTTGGTCGATGGTGTTGCGACGGTGAATTTTGCCCTTCAGCAAGTGCAGCATGACTTGGCCGCCCAATAAAGCTGCTGCCAGCAACCGCCGACTCCACAAACTGAGGCTGGAAGATGTAGTGGTGCTCAAGGGGATTTCGAGTGTAGAACAACTGCCAAAAATGAAATCTATCTACAAATCTTAAACAAGTTTTTTCTATAACATTTAAGATTTCTGACAGAACTGGCCACGGAGGGCGATCGCTGCCTATCGTAGAAAAGGACAAGTTTTGTTTGCTTGCACCTTTCGGCAGTTTAGCTGAATTTACTGACTCTTATGAGCATTTTTCCCAATTTTCTTCGCTCTGTACTGTTGACCAGCCTGTTGAGCTTTGTCGCCCCCTTATTGTTAATCGGCGGGGGATTGACTAGCTTTTCGCTGATTGGCTTCGTGCCTGCTCTCCAAGGAGTTGGTCGTTCTGGAGAAGACCTGATTTTGCAGTTCTTAGCTACTTTCGGCAGCGGCTGTCCCCTCCAGGGTTTTTTCGTCATCGGTCTAACTTTTGGTTTGGTGGGTGCTTTGTTTGATACCTACGCTTCTTATCAGCATTCGCGGTGGAGTTAATCGAACCTTCGATTTTAGATTTTAGATGGGAATTCCTCGATCGAATCTAAAATCTAAAATTGCTGGGTTCGGGTTGGATCGGATACCCGCCCCTTTTGATGATTTTACAATACCGATCGCGAATGTTCGGAAATGCGATCGGCCTTTTTGCGGAAAACCGAATTCCCCAGTTTCGGGAGCTGGAATATATTAAATACAAGTTGAGTCAAGTATTTCTCAACTTCTAAAAAGTTAAGAAATTCGAGGTATCAGTTATGGCACTTATTCGTTGGGAACCTTTGCGGGAAATGGACTCCTTGCAGCGAGAAATGAATCGGTTGTTTGATAGCTTGACACCGGCAACCGATCGCGCATCTAACGGTGTTGCTTTTGTACCTCCCGCCGAACTCGATGAAACTCCCGAAGCCATCCACCTTAAATTAGAAGTTCCGGGCATGGAAGCTAAGGATTTGGACGTACAAGTAACCGCAGAAGCTGTTGCTATTAGCGGCGAACGCCGTCTGGAAACTAAGAGTGAAGATAAAGGCATGACTCGCTCTGAGTTCCGCTACGGTTCGTTCCGCCGGGTGATTCCCCTACCCGCACGGGTTCAAAATGACAGCGTAGAAGCTGAGTACAAAAATGGAGTTTTGCACCTGAATTTGCCCAAAGCGGAAGCGGAAAAGAACCGCGTGGTTAAAGTGCAAATCGGCGGTCAATAATTGTTTGCCAGTTTAGTTAGTTGATTAATAGGGGTCACACTGCGCCCCTATTTTTTTTTAATTGATCATTGGTCATTGGGAATTTCTGCTTCCTCCCCTTCTCCAACTGTGCTAAACTAGAAAAGGCAATGGTTTTTGAGGAGACTTGCGTGCCGAGTCAGGGAGTTGGAGGCAATGGAATTGCATCGGAATTTGGAGACTTAACCGGAATGAATCGTTAAGAAGTCGAGGACTTTTTGCGCGGGCTGGGTGCAGAAATCAGAACTACTGAAGGGGGTTATCTTGAATACGAATTTGCCGATCGTTCACGAGTCAATATCCGTCCTGATGGTGAAGTTGTACGCACCCCAGCTCCCAGATACGGTTCAGATGGCCGAAAAATAAACAAAGGTTTGCGTCTTGACAAAGATGGCAGCTTGGTCAAAACACGCGATGAATTTGGCAATAAGATTCCTGGGACGCAAAATACTGGAGAAAAAGTGAGTAATTAATATGCCCGATGACTACAACTTGCTTAATTTAGGTGGACTTACATCCCTCATCACAAATGTCCATGTGTCTTTGTGGGGGAATGAAATTTTATTTGAATGTATTTACGATCCGACAGGCGATCGATTGCCTTATAGCATAGTATTTCATGACTGCCGAGACATCAGTTGGGAGGTGTTCCATCCTGAAGATGTCAAAGATCCTGAAGCTGATTTGATTGGCATTCATTTGGGTGAAAACGCGCACCGGAAAGCAGCTTTGATTCATACTGATATTTTTGAAATTGCAATTTTGTACGGCAGTTTTAGCATTCACACAGGAGAGAATTTTAACTCACTAATAGCAGATTTAGAAACAGAGATTTTGGCATCACAAGTGCAAGCAGTATTGTAGCAATCTCAATTTTAGGTGTGAAATTAGAGATAAAAGACTTGGGAATGAGTTGATAAACAGAGGTTTTGGTATCACAAGCGTATTGCGTAGCTACTTGCAAAAGGTAATGTGCTAAACTCGAAAAGGCAATGGTTGGTGAGGAGACTTGCGTGCCGAGTCAGGGAGTGGGAGGAAATGGAATTGCATCTGAGTTTGGAGACTTAACCGGCATGACTCGCCAAGAAGTCGATGACTTTTTGCGCGGACTGGGTGCAGAAATCAGAACTACTAGAGATGGTTATGTTGCATATAAATTTTTTGATAAGTCAACACTAATGATCCGTCCTAACGGTGAAGTAATTAGAACGCCTGCACCGAAATATGGCTCAGATGGAAGAAATATCAACAAAGGTTTGCGTCTCGATAGAGATGGTAATTTATTGCGAACGAGAGACGAATTTGGTAATTTAATTCCAGGGACTCACAATACGGGAGAGAAATTAAATGAGTGATTGGAAGGATGACTATAACTTGCTTGGATTGGGTGGTTTTACATCTTTAATCACAAAAGTCAACGTATCTTTATGGGGAAACGAAGTATTAATTGAATGCGTCTACAATCCAGAAGAAAGATTGCCTTATATGCTGGCATTCAAAGACTGTCGCGATATCAGTTGGACTGTACACGATGAAGAGGCAGTTGGCGAATTGGAAGCTGAATTCTTCGGAATTTCTTTGGGCGAGCCGGAACACCGCAAGCCTGCGGCGATTACTACAGACATTTTTGAAATTTCTATTTTGTACGGCAGTTTTAGCATTCACAAAGGAGATAATTTTAACTCACCCATAGCAGATTTAGAAACAGAGGTTTTGGCATCGGGTACGCCAGTATTGTACAAATAACCAATAATATGGTTTCCGGTTGCATCGGAATGATTTAACCGCAGAGAACGCAGAGAACACAGAGGGAGATAAGAGAGATGAATAATTCCGATGCTAACAGATTTGATATAACCAGTAACCAAATCAGTTTACGATACTTAATAGAACTTTTTTCCCAGATGAGGTAAAACACAATGCCTGATATTGTTGATATTGCCGTAGGTGCGGGTTCGTTCCAAACCCTCGTAACAGCCGTGCAAGTAGCTAATTTAGTAGATGCGCTCAAAAGTCCGGGCCCTTTCACTGTCTTTGCACCCAATGACGATGCTTTTGCGAAATTGCCGCCGGGAACTATCACAACCCTAGTGCAGAACGTTCCCCAACTGACTAGGATTTTGATGTTTCATGTCGTCTCCGGTAAGTTTATGAAAGCTGATTTGGCAAAACTCGGTTTTGTTACTTCCTTGGAAGGTTCGCCGATTAAAATTGATTGTTCTGACGGTTTTGAGGTTAAAAATGCTACAGTTGTTGCTGCGGATATCGAAGCAGACAACGGCGTCATCCATGTGATCGATAATGTGATTTTAATGGGCTAGTTTCACCGTCCATTGATTTTCGATTTTCGATTTTTGATTGACTCTACAGATGAATTTGAGGGTTTGAACTTTGGTCTAAATTTTTTTGGTTTAATCCACGGAAGTCTGGATATTGCATCTATCTTTAGGTGTGATGTTAAGTCGCAGCGGGAGCGAGAGCTTGCATTGAGCAGTGTCTCTTTGCTCCCGATCGCACGCTTTTTTTTTATCGGTTGAAGGTAATTTCAATATCAAAAAGTTGTCTTTTCGGCGGATATATTTTAAGATGATTGTTTACAAAAATTTGAAAATCAATAATTATTATAATATAAGCAAACCAGCGTGGTGAGCACTATGCAAATCCTAGCCGCCAGCCTCAAAGCAAAAGTCCGCCAGCGTACCTTGGAACTGCAAGTTCTCAACGAACTTACGGAGAAAATACAACTCGCGGCTGGCGCTGATGAAATTTGGTCTGCGTGTCTGACACATCTCGATCGCCTCATTCCTGGCGCGGCGATCGCCATTTTGACGCCACCGGACGATCGACTATACCTGGAACACTCACAGCCCTTAACTGCTAGCGCCAAAGCCGAAATTGAAGAGCGCTTGCAGGCTGCTCGCGCTGAATGGCTTGCCGGCAATGGGGACTGGGCGCACAACATCGCTCCGCCACCAATTGCTCAGTTTCAGTCGGTATTGATGGCACCAGCCAACCCAGATGAAAGTGAAGAATTGTTGGGAGTATTTTTCATTGGTGCAGAGCAGCCAACTGCTTTTAATTTGGAACACCTTTGTTTGCTCCACACAGTCGCTCAAATTTGTACAAAACAGTTAACTATTTTAGCAGCTAAAACGACCAGTGTCAAGGATAAAGTTAAAAATAATTGGGTTCTGGATTCGGTAATTCAAGAACTATTGGTGCGGGCTGTAATGGACAAGGCGCCGGACAGAGTTTTTGCGAAAGATAGAAACTTTAGATACATTTTTGTCAATCAAAGTTTTGCTGAATATGTGGGGAAAAATGTTGAGGAAATTATCGGCAAAGATGATATTGAATTAGGGTTTTCAGCCGAATTAGTATTTGGCGATCGCAACGGCAAAATTAGGAGCATCCGCGAGGAAGATCGAGCTGTGCTGGCTGGGGAGAGGGTTCGCAATCCCTACCAGGCGATCGTCTTTGAAGGTGGCAAACAGCACATCTTTGACACGCAAAAAGTGCCACTGTGCGATGCAGAGGGTAATATATTTGGGGTTTTAGGTTTTTCTAGAGAGATTGGTCAATTGCAGGCCACAGATGAAGCCAGGAATCAAAGCCAAGCCCAACTGCAAAAAATTACTGCTAGCGTACCCGGTACGGTATATCAAATTGACTTGCATCCAGACGGCTCGATGGCCTTCTCGTTTGTGAGCGCGGGCTGCCGAGAATTGTATGAAATAGAACCAGAGGCTGCTCAGCAGAATTTTAATGTAATTGTTGACATGATTCATTCCGAAGATCGAAATGATTTTCTCAACTCGGTGACGCTTTCTGCTGAAAACTTGCAGCCTTGGCGCTGGGAAGGAAGAATTGTCACTCCGTCGGGAAAACTTAAATGGGTGCAAGGAGCTTCCCAGCCCGAATTTCAAGCATCGGGGGAGATAGTTTACTACGGCTTGTTCACGGATATTAGCGCCCGGAAACAAGCTGAACGGAAGCTGCAACTTTATCAACAAATATTTTTGAAATCCAACGATGCGATCGCGATCTTAGACCCCCAAGGCTATTACTTAGAAACAAATCAAGCTCACACGGCTTTGCTGGGCTACAGTTCGTCTAAATTGTGGGGGAAAACCCCGGTAACTCACATGGGAGAACAGGCATTTGCCTCGGTAATGCAAACCTTGGCAGAAACTGGGAGTTACCGAGGCGAAATGACCTTTATTAAGGCTTTGCCAGAAGGAACAGTTGAGGTGGAGCTTTCGGCTTTTGCGGTTCTCAATGATGCTGGGGATGTAGTTTGCTACGTAAATGTCAAAAGGGACATCAGCGAACGCAAGCGAGCTGAGGAAAAACTAAAACTTTACCGAGAAATATTTTTAAACTCCAATGATGCGATCGTCATTATCGATGCTGACGGGTTTTTCCTCGAACAAAATCTCGCTCACCAAACGCTTCTAGAATACACAGACGCGGAATTAGAAGCAGAAGCTTCGCCCCTGGTTGCGGGGGAGCGCTTTTTGGCAATTGCCCAAAGTTTAGCGACAACAGGAAGTTTTCGGGGCGAAATTACTAACTGCACTAAAAAAGGCCAGACGCTGGCGATCGACGTTGCGGCATACTCTGTGATTAACAACGCCGACGATGTAATTTGTCACGTCTGCGTCAAGCGCGACATTACCGAACGCAAAAAAGGAGAAGAAGAACGGCAAAAATTTGTGTCGCTGATTGAAAACAGCAGCGATTTTATCGGTATGGCTACCCTGAAAGGCAAAACACTGTTTGTCAACGAAGCCGGACAAAAACTGGTGGGTGTAGAGAATCTTTCGGCAGTGCTTTATACGGAGATATGGGATTATATTGGGCCCTATTTTCAACAGAAATTTAGTCAAGAGATTTTACCAACAATTATCAGTCATGGCCAGTGGCAAGGCGAAGGTCAAATGCAGCACTTGGGAACCGGACAACCCATTGATGTTGTGATGAATGCTTTTCTGGTCAAGCACCCTCAAACCACCGAACCGCTGTGCTTTGCTGCGGTAATTCGCGATGTCACCGAACGCAAGCAAGCTGAGAGAATGCTGCAGGAACAAGCAGAACAAGAACGGCTGGTTTCGGCGATCGCCCAGCGAGTCCGGCAGTCTCTCAACCTCACTCAAACTCTGAGCACTGCTGTACAAGAAGTGCGGCAGTTGTTGGCAACTGACCGCACGGTAATTTATCGTTTTGAGTCCGAGGAAACAGCGGTTGTGGTTGTGGAATCTGTAGGGGATGATTGGATGCCCCTGCTGGGCAGAGAAGTTCCAATGACATCCTTTGGGGAAAGTTATGTATCCCTATATAGTTCTGGACAAATTCAAGCAATGGCAGATATTTATACTGCCAGTTTGAGTGAAACACACCGAGATTTACTTGCTAGTTTGCAGGTAAGGGCTAATTTAGTTGTACCAATTTTTATAGGCGATGAAAGTCAGGAGTTGGCAACAGAATACTCGCCGGAAACTAAAATGAGTCCGCCGGGAAGGAGTTTGGAAACGAGTCAACATCGCTTGTGGGGGTTGCTGATTGCCCATCAGTGCAGATCTCCGCGCGTTTGGACTGATTCTGAGGTGGATTTGCTGGGAAGGTTGAGCGTGCAGTTGGCGATCGCCATTCAGCAATCTACTCTTTTTGAACAAGCGCAGCAGGCCCGTGAAGCAGCCCTGGAAGCGTCTCGAATGAAGTCGCTATTTTTAGCAAATATGAGTCACGAAATCCGTACTCCGATGAATGGAGTGATGGGGATGACTGATTTGCTGCTGAAAACGAATCTTACTCCCGAACAGCTTGACTTTGTACAGACGCTGAAACTCAGCGGTCAAAATTTACTCTCCATCATTAACGATATTCTAGATCTCTCCAAACTGGAAGCAGGAGAAATGCGCTTAGAAATACTAGAATTTAACCTCAGTATCTGTATGAATGAAGTGCTGGATTTGTTGGCAACTCCCGCACAAGAAAAAGGTATAGAAGTGGTGGCACTGATTGACAGTGACGTGCCGGTGCAAATTAAAGGTGATGCAGCGCGGTTGCGGCAAATACTGACTAATTTGATCAACAATGCTATTAAGTTTACAGAAGCAGGAGAAGTGGTAATTGAGGTTGCTAATGCTAGTAATCCTGGGTTGTTGGCAGCCAGCGATAATCAGAAAATTTTAGAAAATATAGAATCGGTAAAAATAGAAAATAATGACTCGATGCTCCTGCTGTTTAAAGTCACAGATACAGGAATTGGGATTGCTCCCGAAGACAAAAAAAAGCTGTTTCAATCTTTTACTCAAGTTGATGCCTCTACGACAAGAAAATACGGTGGTACTGGTTTGGGGCTGGCTATTTCTAAGGAGTTGGTGGAGTTAATGGGTGGGCAAATCGGTGTGGAAAGTACCCCTGGCCAAGGCTCGACTTTTTGGTTTACTGTGCCGACAGTTAAGGAAAATTTAACTGCTGTCGGGACAGCGTGCGAAGTTAATTTTGAAACGGTACTGGCGGGGCGAAAAATGTTAGTTGCCAGTGACAAGCCGACAGTGCGAAAAGTGCTAGTGAGAATGGCTGTTTTGTGGGGAATGGAAGTTGAGGAGGTTGAGAACGGTTGGATGACGATCGCATCTCTGTACAAAGCTGTCAGCCTTAATACCCCTTACGATATCGTTTTGGTTGATATTCAGTTGCCGGAAATGGTGGCCGGAAGTCTCGAACGCTTGAGGATTTCTGAGCCGGCAATGCAGCAGACGCATTGGGTGGTGCTGACTTCAATGACTCAGCTTGCAGAGGCGAAACGCTTGGTAGATAGCGGTTTTAGCGGGTATTTAACTAAACCTGTTAAGGCTCACCGACTATTTGATTGCTTGGCGAATGCGATCGCCCCGATGACGCTGATTGATGAGCCACTGGCAAGTTCAACTTCCAATCGAGCCTCAGCTATTGACAACCGGGAGTTAGGAAGTTTAAAGATTTTGTTAGTTGAAGATACTCCAATCAATCAAAAAGTTGGTCTCAATCAACTCAGAGTTTTGGGATGCACTGCAGATGTCGCGAATAACGGCGCAGAGGCGCTATCTATGGTTGCTCAGAAAAAGTATGACATTGTGTTGATGGACTGTCAGATGCCGGTTTTGGACGGTTACGAAGCAACGCTGGAATTGCGCCGCCGGGAAGCGGCAGATGCTGCTGGGAAGATGCAGCCGCATCAAAAGACGGTGGTGATTGCGATGACGGCGAATGCTTTGAAGGGCGATCGGGAAAAGTGTCTGGCGGCGGGCATGGACGATTATATTAGCAAACCTATTGCGATCGAAAAGTTAAAATCGGTACTAGCAAATTGGTCGGCCAAGCTAAAAATTGAAACTCCCAAGTTTAATGGCGAGGAACTTCAAAATTCTGAGCCAGATATCGAATCGGTAGTCGATATGGCACGTTTGCACGAAATTTCGGGCGCTGATTTAGAGTTTGAGCGGGAAATACTGCAAGCTTTTGTGGTGGATACTGGTAGTTATTTAGAAGCTGCTAAGGGGGCGATCGCCTCTGGAGATATGGAGACACTGGCGCGCCACGCTCATCAAATTAAAGGTGTCAGCGCTACGGCGGCGGTGCGGTTAATGCCCGATCTGGCAGATCGGCTTCAAAGTCGGGCCGAATCAAATGATTTGGAGGGGGCTACAAAAATCATCGCTGAATTAGAAATCATTCTGGCGGGGGTTCAAAAGTTTGTGGCTACCGAGTAGTCAATTTTATTGTGCACCGGGCCCGTGGAGCCCGATCGCGGATATTGGCAGCCCCGCGAGCGAGCGCGTGTAAAGATTGTTAATCTTTTATCAAGATGTTTATCTCAATGTGAAGGAATTGGGAACTCTTATAACATCTTGTGTGTTGTAACTTGCGACACTACTGTCTTAAGTTATTGTGGTCAAATATAAAATAATCATTAAGCCGATGGCTCAGAGGGTGCTTTTCGTCTATCGGCTTGAGACACCAAGACCAGCTTTTCGCTATCCCCGCCCATTAAGTGCGTATTTACGCTCAACGAGGTTTTATGACTCCAGTCATGTTACGCCAACTCTGGTCATTAATTGAGACCACCCAAGCTACTCTGTTAGTCAATTTAGACGATGCCACCCTGGTACAGTGGCTGCTGAAGCAGTTAAAGACAAACTCTGCGCTCAATGGCAAAGAAGCAGATTTGTTGGACGAATACATCCAGTCTCGGCTTTCCCTAATCCGCGATTTAGCTGAGCAGCGGCTGGCACCAGAGCTACTGTGAGCGGATTCAATCAAAATCGGATAAATATTCCAGGGAAGGGCGACGATCGCTCGCGCTGGGCAGAAATAGCAGAAAAGAAACCGGGTTTCAGGGATAAATCTGAGGTTTGACGACCATACCTCCAGCCAGAAACCGGGTTTCTAACTTTGGGATCCCAGCTTGCTCAAAAAAAACAGGCGGGTAGTCAGGGCAGTTGCCGCTGTGCAGCAATGGATGCAGAACGGCTAATTTGAAACCGGAAGCTGTGTAGATAGCCGATCGCCACAGTTCTGACAGCTACAAGGTAGGATTGTCAGGAAAGCGTTCTATTAAAATCTATGCGTAAATGGGGATTTCTGCTACTAGCAAGTGTGTTGTTTGTGGCACCGTTGGCATCTTGTAGGGATCGATCGGCACAAACCGGACAAACAACAGCAACAACTGCAGCAGGCGGCAACTCGCAACAAGGTTCCAGCCGGATAGATACAATTGTCAGCCGGGGCAAACTGATTTGTGGCATCAGCGGCGAACTGCCGGGTTTTAGCTTTGTAGACGAAACAGGCAAATATTCGGGACTGGATGTGGATGTGTGCAGGGCTGTGGCGGCAGCAATATTTGACGATCCCGAAAAAGTCGAGTACCGAAAACTCAACGCTAAAGATAGATTTACAGTTTTGCAGGCAGGAGAAATCGACATTCTCAGCCGAAATACCACCTACACCGCGAGTCGCGACAGCACTACCGGACTGGAATTTGCCCCGGTGATCTTTTATGACTCTCAAAGCATCATGGTCAAAAAAGACAGCGGCATCAAAAGTTTAAAAGATTTTGCGGGCAAATCTATCTGCGTGCAGACAGGTACGAGCACCGAACAAAATTTGTCCGACCAAATGCGAAAATTAGGAATTAAATACACTCCTGTGGTGTTTGAAGATGTGAATGCTACCTTTGCGACTTATCAAGAAGGTCGCTGTCAAGGTGTTACTGCCGATCGATCGCAACTTGTTTCTAAGCGGACAACTCTGCCGAATTCCGAGAATAATGTTGTTTTGCCGATCGTGATGTCAAAAGAACCATTAGCCCCAGCGGTGAAAAGCGGCGATCCTAAATGGGCTGATGCGGTGAGATGGATCGTTTTCGCGGCGATTGAAGCTGAAGATTTGGGAATTAATTCAGGAAATGTAGACCAAATTGTGGCAAGCACTACAGACCCGAACATCAAACGTTTGCTAGGAACAGAAGGAGATTTAGGTAAAGGTTTCGGACTCCCGAACGACTACGCCGTCCGCGTTGTGAAGAAAGTGGGGAATTACGGGGAAATGTACGATCGCAACCTCGGCCCCAAAAGTACACTCAAGTTAGAACGGGGTCAAAACAGACTCTGGAAAGATGGCGGTTTGCTTTACTCGCCGCCATTCCGCTAGTAAAGCTATGTAGGGTGCGTGACGGTAAAAATCCCCATCGCCAATCAAGTAACTATCAAGTCACGCACCAAAGCTATGTAGAGTGCGTGACTTGAAAAATCCCGATCGCCAATCGAGTAACTATCAAGTCATATCAAATCCGGTAGCATCGGAATAATTCATCTCTGTATTCTCTCCCTCTGCGTTCTCTGCGCCCTCTGCGGTTAAATAATTCCGATGCAACCGGAAACGATATCACGCACCAAAGCTCAATCTCGCCTGGATTTGCCAGCAGATTTATCAAATATAATTTAAGTTATGAACCCAGAACCTCCACCGGGCAAAGCCCAGAGATTTCCCAAATTTAAAGATATATCAAAACTGCTGCGGGACGATCGCTTCTGGAAAATAGCCGTACAGGCGATCGCCCTAATTTTAGTAATAGTTGTGATCGCGATTCTCGCGGACAATCTGGGCGCCAATTACTCGCAACTGGGGATTGCATTTGGATTTGACTTTCTCAATTCCCAAGCATCCTTTGACATCGGCGAAAGCGTGATTCCCTACAGTCCAGAAAACAGTTACAGACAAGCTTATTTTGTCGGTTTAATCAACTCGCTGCGGGTGATGGGTCTCGGTATTGTTTTCGCAACAGTTGCGGGTTTGACTGTAGGAATTGCCCGCCTTTCCGACAATTGGCTGCTGCGGCATTTGGCTGGTTTGTACGTAGAAATTTTGCGAAATACGCCGTTATTGCTGCAATTATTTTTCTGGTATTTTGCCGTTTTCATTTCCCTGCCAAAACTCGAAGACAATCAGCAGATGAGGGGGCCGATTTACTTGACAAATCGCGGCATTGCTGTACCAACAGCGGTGGCTTTGCCGGGTTTTGAGATTTGGGTGATTTTGCTAACTATCGGAGTTTTGGCTGCCGCTGGGCTGTGGATGTGGCGGGCGCGGGTGATGTTGGAAGAAGCGAAGCCGGGAAGACAGTTGTTTTGGGCTCTAGGTGCGATCGGGCTAAGTGCAATCTTAGCTTTGATTATTACCAAAAATCTGCCTTTTCGCCTAGATTTTCCCCGCTTGACGCCAGCATTGCAACTCGAAGGAGGATTAAAATTAACTCCAGAATTTGCCGCCTTGGTGACAGGGCTCAGCTTGTATACTGGCAGTTACATTGCAGAAATTGTGCGGGCCGGAATTCAGTCAGTATCGAAAGGCCAGTGGGAAGCGGGAAAGTCTTTAGGGCTGAAGTCGGGAACAATGATGCGGATGGTAATTTTGCCGCAAGCTTTGCGGGTGATTGTGCCGCCTTTAACCAGTCAGTATCTGAATTTAGCTAAGAATTCGAGTTTAGCGGTTGCGGTTGCTTATCCCGACGTTTATTTTGTGGTGGGCTCTCCGACGCTGAATCAGACTGGTAGGGCGATCGAAGCAATGTTAATTATCATGGTAACATATCTAACAATTAGTTTGATAGTTTCTCTGTTCATGAATTGGTACAATAAAACTGTACAAATCAAGGAAAGGTAAATAGTTGAAATTTAATCTATTTTAATTGGAATCAAAGGAGAGCGCGTTAAATGGCGTACAGTGATTTTAGTTTAGAGGGCGCAGTCCAAACATTTGAATTAAAGTATTCGGAAGTCGCCGATTTGTTTGGCAAAGAACCCAACTTAGAATGCAGCCAACTACTAGCAGAAACTCTCAAGCGCAGTGTACCGTTAGGTCTGGCAAGTAACACCCAGAAATCCCGCGCTGAAATGATTACAGCACCAATTTTAATTGAACTTAGAGAACAATTACAAAATCGAATTAGCTTATTTTCCGGTATTGACTTTAATGTTGACTCCGAAAGAGGCTTAGACGGTAGTTGCGATTTTCTAATTGGCAATTCATCAGGACTTTTGTTAGTTGTTGCACCAGTCATTATAATTGTAGAAGCAAAACCGGAAAATCTCAATAGTGAATTGGGACAGTGCGTAGCGGAAATGTTGGCAGCCAGGATATTTAATGAGCGCCAAGGAAACGAAATTCCGGCGATTTATGGCGCTGTCACTAGCGGAACTATCTGGAAATTTCTCCGATTAAAAAAACAAGTAATTGAAATAGGTTTGACCGAATATTATATCACAGATGTGAATAAAATTTTAGGAATCTTAGCTAGTGTAATTAATCATCAATGACAACAAATATCTGGGTTGGTCACTATCAAATTTAAGGGGAATCAAATGACACAAGAATTAATGGCTCTTAGAAATAGCATATTGGAAGGAAGGTATACGGATGCTTTGGCAATAGTCGATGAGTTAGATGGAATGAGCAAACAGGCAATTTTGCGACAAATCCAATCCTTTTTAAATGTTTTGCTGATTCACTTGATTAAAAATCAAGTTGAACAGCGATTAACTGGTTCTTGGGCAAGTTCGATTCGCAATTCAATCAGAGAAATTAAGAAGGCAAATATTAAAGATAATAAAACATCTTATTACATCAATTCTGATGAATGGGAGAGTTTTATAGAGGAGGAGGTGATTGAGGATGCGATTGCAGAGGCTGCGGAGGAAGTATTGAATGGTGCTTATACTCAATTTCAACTGGCAGAGATGATGGATAGAAACCTGATTATTCAAACTGCTGTGAGGTTATTGAACTTGACTTATATCCATTCCGCAAAAGATTTACCCGCAGTGTTAGCCCAGCATTTAAGTCAGTTACCAGGTGGAGAAGATTGGATAAATCGGCGAAAATAAGTATGATTTTTTTTAGCCTTGGCGATTGGAAATCGCGTCTCCACAAACAAAACCCCTGGCGATTGGAAATCGCGTCTACACAAACAAAACCCGCCTACGCGGGTTAATAAAATATAGGATTGAAAACCGCTAGATGGAAACTCTCCCCATATTACCGCCCCCAGCCACCGAATCGCCTACCCCTTGGAATTGGGCGCGCAAAAATTTATTTAGTACCTGGTACAACAGCATTCTGACAGTAGTTTGCCTAATTATCGCCTTCCAAACTATTAAAGGAATTATCGTTTGGGCAACAACAAAAGCTCAATGGCGCGTATTAGAAGCCAACTTGCCGCTATTTTTCGCGGGCAGATTTCCCCGCGACTCCTACTGGAGGCTGTGGATAGTAACGGGGATAATTGCCTTGTTGGGAGGATTAACTTGGGGAAACATTCAGCGGCAAGAACGTCTTTGGAATCCGCCTTTACTAATTATACTCGGTGCTGCGGTTGTGGGTGCGGTCATTTCGCCGATCGACCTAACCTCTCGCCTCTACCTCTTAGGAATTATTATCGCAGCCGCCGCCAGCTATGTCATCGGAAGGCAAATTAACCGCAACCCCCCCTCGCCCCCCCTTAGCAAGGGGGGGTTGGGGGGGGTTAGCTGGATGCCTGCAATTTGGGCTCTTTCCTTCCCCATAATTTTGTGGCTAATTAAAGGCGGGTTGGGTTTGACAGAAGTGTCAACAAATGATTGGGGCGGTTTAGTATTGACGCTGTTTTTAGCAGTTATTAGTATTGTGCTTTCCTTTCCTTTGGGAGTATTGCTAGCACTAGGGAGACAAAGTTCTTTGCCAGTTGTGAGATTGTTATCAACATTATACATTGAAATTATTCGCGGTTTACCCTTAATTGGCATTTTGTTTTTAGGTCAAGTGATGCTGCAACTCTTCTTGCCGCCCGAATATCCGAAATTAGATAGAGTAATTAGAGCCATTGCTGGATTAACCTTATTTAGTGCGGCATACTTGGCGGAAAACGTGCGCGGTGGCTTGCAGGCAGTGCCTAGGGGACAAATAGAAGCAGCTAGGTCGATCGGACTCAATACACCCCTACTCACAATTCTCATTGTACTGCCTCAAGCACTGCGAATAGTCATTCCTGCGATCGGCGGTCAATTCATCGGATTATTCATGGATACATCCCTGCTGTCTCTATTCGGAATGTTAGAATTAATCGGAATATCCCGCGCAGTTTTAGCAAATCCATCCTATATCGGCAGATACGCCGAAGTTTACATATTCGTCGGCATCATTTATTGGATATTTTGCTACTCAATCTCCCTAGCAAGCCGCAAAATAGAACGAACTTTAGAAAAAAGTCATTAGTCCGCAGTCTGTAGGGGCGGGTTCACCAACAAAATATAACTCCCAACCCAAATATATATAAACCCGCCCCCTCCCAACCCAAATATATATAAACCCCCCTCCGCTGAAGTAGTCAACAGTCATCAGGCAATAATTATCCGTCATTATTTAAAGGACAAAACTATGCAAACTAAACCCACAACCCCAGAACAGGTAATCGTAGCAGAAAACGTCCACAAATGGTACGGACAATTTCACGTACTGCGAGGCGTCAGCATGACCGTAAACCGAGGTGAAGTGGTTGTCGTGATGGGGCCATCGGGTTCGGGAAAATCGACGTTTATTCGCACATTCAACGCCTTAGAAGAATACCAACAAGGTAAAATTACGATCGACGGAATCGAACTTTCCCACGACTTACGCAACATTGAGACAATTCGCAGCGAAGTAGGAATGGTGTTTCAGCAATTCAACCTATTTCCCCACTTATCAGTCTTGCAAAACGTCATGCTAGCGCCGGTGTGGGTGCGTCGGTGGCCGAAGAAAAAAGCCGAAGAAGTGGCGATGCAACTGTTAGAAAGAGTGGGAATTTTGGAACAAGCAAAAAAATATCCAGGACAGTTGTCTGGGGGACAGCAGCAACGGGTCGCTATTGCACGTTCTCTAGCCATGCAGCCTAAAATTATGCTGTTTGATGAACCGACATCAGCATTAGACCCGGAAATGGTGCGGGAAGTGTTAGATGTAATGCGAAATTTGGCTCAAACAGGAATTACAATGGTGGTGGTGACTCACGAAGTCGGTTTTGCGCGCGAAGTTGCCGATCGCATTGTATTGATGGATGGCGGCGTTTTAGTGGAAGAAGCGAAGCCAGAAGAATTTTTTCAGAACCCGAAGGAAGAACGCACTCGCAAGTTTTTATCTCAGATATTGTAACAGATTTTCAAGTGTAGTCGGTGGGTTTTGCGACGGTAGCAGCCGTCAAACTAGACGTAATTAAGGTAAAATAAAAGAGTGTACAATCAGTCTCTATTTTGCTGAGATAGCTTGCAATGCCATCCACAAAAACTCTGCCGTTAGTTAAAGACTCGGAACGCCTAGAAAGTCGCCTCAAAGAAATCCCGGCGGTTCCTGGTGTATATTTAATGCGAGACGAGAGCGATCGCATCCTTTACATCGGCAAATCCAAAAAACTCCGAAACCGCGTCCGTTCCTACTTTCGCGAAAGCCAAAATCTCAGTCCCCGCATCGCGATGATGGTGCAGCAAGTGCGCGAAATTGAATTCATCGCCACCGACACAGAAGCGGAAGCTTTAGCGTTAGAAGCAAACCTCGTAAAACAGCACCAACCTTACTTTAACGTCCTCCTCAAAGATGATAAAAAATATCCTTATTTGTGCATAACTTGGTCGGAAGAATACCCGCGCATTTTTATCACCCGCAAACGCCGCGCAGGTAGTGCAAAAGACCGCTACTATGGCCCCTACGTTGATACAGGGGCACTGAGGAGTACGCTGCATTTAATTAAGCGAATTTTCCCCCTGCGGCAGCGCCCTCAACCGCTATTTAAAGACCGTCCTTGTTTGAACTACGACATCGGGCGCTGCGTTGGCGTTTGTCAAGGGTTAACTTCGCCGGAGGAATACCGAAAAATCATCCAAAAAGTAGCGATGATTTTCCAGGGAAGAACTCAGGAATTACTCGACTTGTTAGCGCCGCAAATGGAACAAGCTGCCGAAGATTTAAACTTTGAAACGGCGGCGCGCATTCGCGATCAAATTAAGGGTTTGCAGTCTTTGAGTGCGGGTCAAAAAGTGTCTTTGCCCGACGATACGGTTTCCAGAGATGCGATCGCACTTGCGGCAGACACCCAGCACGCTTGCGTCCAATTGTTCCAAATTCGCGCCGGTCAATTGGTCGGAAGATTGGGATTTATGGCGGAAATACCCTCCCAACTCAGGGCGGGCACGGGGGCGCCGCCCCTACAAGCGGGGGGGCAAGAGTTATCTGAACTTTCTCTTTCCTCCCCCCCAAGCCTTGGGGGGGTAGAGGCCGGAGCGATTTTACAGCGGGTGTTGGAAGAACACTATCAAAATGTCGAATCCGTAGAAATTCCCAGCGAAATTTCTGTGCAGTACGAATTGCCAGAAGGGGAAATATTAGCAGATTGGTTAAGCAATCGTAAGGGGCGAAAAGTTACCATTTTGACGCCACAACGGCAAACTAAGGCTGAGTTGATTGAGATGGTGGAACGCAATGCTGAGTATGAATTGGCGAGAATGCAAAGATTGAGCGATCGCAATTCTCAAGCAATGGAAGATTTAGCAGAAATTCTCGATTTGCCAGAAGTTCCTCGTCGCATTGAAGGTTACGATATTTCTCACATTCAAGGTTCTGACGCCGTAGCTTCCCGCGTCGTATTTATTGACGGTTTGCCAGCTAATCAACACTACCGCCACTACAAAATTAAAAATCCTGAAATTAAATCGGGTCATTCTGATGATTTTGCTAGTTTAGCAGAAGTTATCGGTCGCCGATTCCGAGGAGTGAAGGAAGAAGAAAGTTCGGCAACGGATTTTATAACGGATTTAACGGATTTAACGGATAAGGAAGAAGAATTTAGCGATTTAGGAAAATCGAAAAAAATCAGCAATTTATCCTCCGTTTCTCGTACTATCTCCGACAAACCAGATTTAATTATGATAGATGGCGGCAAAGGTCAACTGTCAGCGGTTGTGGCAGTTTTGCGGGAGATGAATTTGCTAGAAGAGTTGCGCGTTGTCAGTTTGGCAAAGCAGCGAGAGGAGATATTTTTGCCGGGGGAATCTTTGCCACTGCAAACTAATTCTGAGCAACCGGGCGTACAATTATTGCGCCGGGTGCGGGATGAGGCGCACAGGTTTGCTGTGAGTTTTCACCGGGATCGAAGAAGCGAGAGAATGAAGCGATCGCGCCTTGATGAAATTCCCGGATTGGGACACCACCGACAAAAACAATTGTTGGCACATTTTCGGTCGATCGACTATCTCCGTTTAGCGACTCCCGAACAGTTGGCAGAAGTTTCTGGGATTGGCCCCCGTCTGGCGCAGCAAATTTACGATTATTTCCACCCGTAAAGCCTTACCCAGCATCGGAGACGGGGATTTTTGGAGTGAGGGGGCGATCGACCCGCAAGTCCGGATTCAGCCACTGTGAGGGAGGTATTCAAAAATTTTGCACAGGCCTATTGCAATCCCCAGAGACTTGTGGTATGTTTAGTTTCTGTGCGCGGGCATAGTTTAGTGGTAAAACTTTAGCCTTCCAAGCTAACTATGCGGGTTCGATTCCCGCTGCCCGCTTACTTCCATAAAAACCTCAAACCAACGATAAATCAACGGTTTGAGGTTTTTTATTGCTGATTTTTTCGCTTTGTGATGAGTCTAGTTGACTAGAAATTGGATACAAATTGACTACGGAATGACCAAACTGAGTATCGTTTGAATAGAAATTGAATAGAAATTGAATAGAAATATTCACTTTCTATTCAATCTCTCCCCAATTGCTACTACCTGTAGTCGGCAAGTCAAGACGCCCTGACTACTCATCCGCCCAACAATCCTAAAATTACCTCCACGTCTTCCCGTTCCGCCCTCGTCTTTTTACGCCGCGCTTTCAACTGATTGAGCAAGTCGGCCTGCTTTGGAAATAGGGATGAGCGTGCACAAAGAGGTAAGAAAATTGCAAAATGGGCGTTAGAGTTGCTGGAGAGTTCCTGGTTTGTAGTAAAAGTAGTAACTGAGATATTGCACCATGCTCAAGAACAGGCAGGATGCCTGTTCCACAAAGAGTGAATTTTATTGTGGGGAGTAGGGGTTGGGCAGGAGATCCCGCCCCTGAAAGGCTTATTGAAAATGGTGCAATATAGCAGTTACTACAATTTTTTTTCCCACCGGAAATTTCAATCATCAAAAATATCCAACTGTTCGCCCTCCGACTCTTTTTTACCATCTTTTTTAACACCTTTCCGCAGCCCGATCGCAATTTTGCTATGTTTCTCAATCTGCCTCATCACCTGTCTCGCCCGGTCAATCACCGACGGCGGTAAACCGGCTAATCTGCCGGCTTCAATTCCGTAAGATTTGTCAGCACCTCCCGGCTGAACTTGGTGCAAAAAAACAATTTGATCCGGCAATTCTTTCACTGTCACCTGATAATTTGCGACATTATCCAAAATAGAAGCTAACTCATTTAACTCGTGATAGTGAGTCGCAAAAATTGTCCGCGCCCGAATCTCAGTTGCTAAATATTCTGCCACAGACCAAGCAATCGAAAGTCCGTCAAAGGTTGCCGTTCCCCTGCCAATTTCATCTAGCAAAACCAAGGATTGCGGCGTCGCGTGATTGAGAATATTTGCAGTTTCGTTCATTTCCACCATAAACGTAGACTGACCTGTTGCCAAATCATCGACGGCGCCGACGCGGGTAAAAATCCGATCGCAAATTCCCAAACTCGCAGCTTTCGCCGGCACAAAACTGCCCATCTGCGCCATCAACTGAATCAAACCAACCTGCCGCAAATAACAACTTTTGCCGCTAGCATTCGGCCCGGTTAAAATAATTAAATCTGGGCGGTTTAGCGATTCTTCCCGACCCAAAAAAGCGGAATTAGGTACAAAAAATCCCGGTGGCAAAGACTTTTCCACCACAGGATGACAACCTTCAATAATTTTAATTTCCCGACTTTCTGTCATAGTCGGGCGGCAGTAATTCTGGTAAACTGCTACTTCTGCTAAACCGCACAAAACATCGGCCGCCGCCACGGCGCGGGAAACGTTGCGAATAATTTCGGCGTGTTCTCCTACCTCCGATCGCACTTTAGCAAAAATATCGTATTCCAATTGATTTAAATCTTCCCGCGCTGTCAGAATTCGCACTTCCCTTTCTTTTAATTCTTCAGTGCTATAACGTTCTTCATTGGTGAGAGTTTGCTTGCGGGTGTAGTCCTTCGGCACTTGGTCTACTTTCGATTTTGTAATGCTGATGTAATAGCCGAAAGCTTTATTGTAGCCTACTTTTAAATTAGAAATTCCGGTGCGCTTTCTCTCAGTTGCCTCTAAATTTGCAATCCATTCTTGGTCTGCTGATGCAGTTTGGCGCATTTCATCTAGCATAGGATTGATTCCCGATCGAATCAAACCTCCTTCTTTTAAATGAATCGGCGGTTCATCAACTAAATGAGCGTGAATTTTACTTGCTAATTCTTCTAAAATTGGCGGTACATTTTGCAGCGCTTTCAAATAGGGCGATCGCCCTTCGGCTGCGATCGAGGCTAATTGCGGCAGTTTCGAGAGAGAATCAGCTAAAGCGACCAAATCCCGCGCGCTAGCTGTTCCAGAACCGGCGCGGCCTGTCAGTCTTTCGATGTCATAAATTTGGCGCAGCAACTGCTGCAAATCTTGGCGCAGACCGTTATTTTCTACTAATTCTTGAATCGTGTCATGTCGGGCGCAAATGCCTTTAATGTTGAGCAAAGGTTGCAGCACCCAGCGGCGCAAAGCGCGGCCTCCCATGGCGGTGCTGGTTTTGTCTATAGCCCACAGCAGCGAACCGTGAAAAACCCCATCTCTCACTGTTTGAGTAATTTCGAGATTGCGGCGGGTTTGGTAGTCGAGTATGAGAAAATCGGTGAGAGTGTAAGTGTGCAATCTTTGCAAAGAAACTGCTTTTTCCTTTTGAGTTTCTTCGATATATTGCAGCAAACCGCCGGCGGCACGCACTGCGAGGGAAAGGTGGCCGCATCCCATACCTTCGAGCGATCGCACTTTGAATTTTTGCAGTATTCTCTGTTTTGCTTCGGACAAAGTAAACGGAATTTGCGATCGCAAAGAATAGCAAAACGAATTCGGCAAACAATCGGGCAAATGCTCGGATTTCTCTCCGGGCCTCAACATAGTCACCAAATCCGGCGCATTAGTCGGTACCAAGACTTCCGAAGGTTGCAAACGCAGCAATTCTAAGGTTAATTGTTCTAAACTATCTGCTTGGGTAGTGACGAATTCTCCCGTAGAAATATCTGTATAAGCCAATCCCCAATGTTCCCCAGCAATGACGACTGCTGCTAAAAAATTATTTTGTCTGGGTTTGAGCATTCCGTCATCAGTCAAGGTTCCGGGAGTGAGAATGCGGGTAATTTCTCGCTTGACTTGGCGGCCTTCTTTCGCAGCAATCGAGGCATCTTCAACTTGGTCGCAAACTACTACAGCATAGCCTTTTTCTACTAACATTGAGGTGTAGCGGTCTAGGGCGTGGTGCGGCACTCCTGTCATCGGCACTCTGCCGATTTCTTTGCCGCTTTCTTTGCTAGTACAAACAAGTTCTAATTCGCGCGAAATCGTAACTGCATCTTGGAAAAAACACTCAAAGAAATCTCCGACTCGAAACAATAAAAGTGCATGGGGATACTGTTCTTTCACTTCCACATACCGCTGCATCATCGGAGTTAGCTTGGTGAATTCTAGTAGGCGGTGGTCGGCATTGCGGATGTTGGGTTGATTGGGATCTGTTGGGGTAGATGCAGTGTAAGGCATAAAAGGCGATCGATAAATTTTAATCTTTAACAACTTTAGCGCAAGCTCGGCTTTTAGCTATAACTAATATACAATATTTGACGATTAATCCTCCTTAAGCAGGGTGCGTGATTGTCTATATTGGTGAAGAGTGTTGAGCTATACAAAAGTCAGGCACCCTACTTAATAATCGATAAACCCGCTTTTAGTTGAGAATTTTTATGTCGCTACTTATCTAATGTGAGTCGAAGCAGCCGCTACAGTGAGACTTAGGGCGGATATTTTATCTATTGTGAGAGGATAGGGATCGGCGATCGACAAAAACAACCTCATCCATCTCGTTATTAACTGTTATAGCAGATGTTGAAAGCCTTTCAAGTTCGCTCACCGTAAAAAGAAAGAAGAAGCAATCTTCCGCAATGATTTCAGCAATTAGGCACGTCTTAACCGTCGAGCGTGCTTGCTATAAAGGTTGGGCATTAACACAATAATGTCAAATTTTCCGCATTTTAGGGGCATCAACTTTACAATTTTGTTATTTAAAAGAGCCGGAAGATAGATTTTTAAATTATACCTCGGATAGAGAGATAAAATATTTTATATGCTTAGAATTAAAAACATCGAAGCGAGTAAATTATCGGCTTAGTAAAGGTAAGATTTAGAATCAAAAATCTGCTAGCTAGTAGTTAAATAGAGGAAAAAAAATAATGAAAGCTCTTTGCTGGCACGGAGCAAATGATGTGCGAGTTGATAATGTACCAGACCCAACAATTATCAATCCGCGCGATGCGATAGTTAAAATCACGTCTACAGCAATCTGCGGCTCAGATTTGCACCTCTATAACGGCTACATCCCGACAATGCAATCGGGTGACATCATGGGCCACGAATTCATGGGGGAAGTAGTCGAACTCGGCAGTGAAGTCAAGAATTTAAAAAAGGGCGATCGCGTCGTCATTCCTTTTACTATTTCTTGCGGCAGTTGCTTCTTTTGCAACCGCGATTTGTGGTCGCTGTGCGACAACTCCAACCCCAATGCTGGGCTGGCTGAAAAAATCTACGGTCATTCGCCGGCGGGACTGTTTGGCTACTCGCATTTAACGGGTGGTTATGCAGGAGGTCAAGCAGAATACGCGCGGGTTCCCTTTGCAGATGTCGGCCCTTTAAAAATTCCCGACGGACTTTCGGACGAACAAGTATTGTTCCTCACCGATATCTTTCCTACCGGTTACATGGCGGCCGAAAACTGCAACATTCAGCCGGGGGATACGGTAGCAGTTTGGGGATGCGGGCCGGTCGGACAATTTGCGATCAGAAGCGCGTTTATGCTGGGGGCCGATCGAGTAATTGCGATCGACCGCATACCGGAACGCTTGCAAATGGCGGCTGCGGCGAAAGCTGAAATCATCAACTACGAAGAAATGGACGCCGGGGAAGCTGTCACCGAAATGACGGGGGGACGCGGGCCAGACTCTTGCATCGACGCGGTGGGGATGGAAGCCCACGGCACCGGTCTCGACGCTTTGTACGACAAAGCTAAGCAAGCCGTGCGCCTGGAAAGCGATCGACCCACTGCCCTGCGACAAGTAATCCTCGCTTGCCGCAAAGGCGGCACAGTCTCAATTCCCGGCGTTTACGGCGGCTTCGTTGACAAAGTGCCCCTAGGTGCAGCTTTCAACAAAGGCTTGACCATGAAAATGGGACAGACGCACGTTCACCGCTATTTGCGGCCGTTGCTCGATCGCGTTCAAAAAGGCGAAATTGACCCGTCATTCGTAATTACGCACCGAATGAAATTGGATGAAGCGCCCCACGCTTACGAGATTTTCAAACAGAAAAAAGACAACTGCATCAAAGTTGTCCTCAAACCCTAACTCGCATTTACCCTTCAAGGAGAAACTATGCTTTTACAAGAAAAAGAATCAGGCGACTTGATTGAAATCCTCGATGTAGATGCTTTAATCAGCCCTACAAAACAAGAAGTGTCGGGAAAAAATCAAGCTGGTCAAGAAGAGCAAGAGAAAGCAACTTTTCCAAAAAGTAATTTAGTCTTTCCTTCCGGTGAAAATCTGCCGCGCTGCTGGACTGAGGAAAATTATCAAACTCATTGATATCAAGGGAAACCCCAAACCTAATATCCAGAACCCCGACTTCTTTAAGAAGTCGGGGTTCTAACAGTTTGAGGTAAAAAGGGAGATTAATTGTTAACGTTCCACTCGACTTGATGGGCTTCTGTGATGTCTGGAATATCCAGCCGCGCAGCTAATTTGCGAATAACTGCTTGCGGTACTGTTGTTGTGCGCGATCGATTCCGCTGCAATATTTCGTCCAAAGGAACTTCGAGGTAAACAATGCGAATGCGCGCTTGATAATCGGCAAAAAAATTAATTAATTGCTGGCGCATTTGTTTAGTTGTATTCGTGGCGTTCCACACAAAAGAGCGCCCGTCATTCATGTATTCGCGGGCTCTTTTTTTCGCGGCTGTGACCACATTTCCAGGGGTTTCGTCGGGAGGGAGATTCATCTCTTTTCGCAGTGCATCCAGCGAGATTACTGGCAAATCTGGGAGATTTTTCCGAATCCAATAATCTTTACCGCTTCCTGGCAAGCCCGACATCAAAATTACTTCGCATTTAGTGTCGTCAAATGCTTCGTAATCCGGGTGGCCGTTCTCTTTGCGGAAGTAGATAAATCGGCTGTGTGCTGAGGGGAATTGTCGGGGAGAATCCAAACAATTATTTTCTTGACAAAACTCCCAAAATAGTTGTATTTTATCGAGTAATTCTTGTTTGTCGGCGCAGTGGCGGCCGCGCACGTCTGCTTCGGCTAAAAGTGCGAGGAAATCGCAGCGGACAACTTGACTCACTTTAATTACAGACTGCTGCGGGTTGGGTTTGTCGATCAGCCAGATGGGTAAACTGCCGAATTGGACGATCGCCACCACGGTTTCCCGAATCTCAAACTGCACAGGCGGCTCGAATTGAGATAAAATTTGTCTAACCATTCTCGCACCTTGGCGGGCGTGACCTTTTGAGCTAATTCTGCCATCGGCTTCGATTTTTGTAAAGGTTGGTTTGGCGACATCGTGCAGCAAAGCGGCCGCAAAAAGTATCGATCGTTCTTGCACGGGTAATTGACGCCAATTTGGGGAAGATATTAATGCTTCGCAGACCATTTTGGTATGAATTAAAACGTCTCCTTCGGCGTGATAAATCGGGTCTTGCTGACATCCTTTTAAGTTTTGAATCCAATCGAAATGATTTTGAATGCTGTCCCAATCCAGGAACCAATCGGGCGGTTCGGGACAAAAGGGAAAAGTCCAAGTTGCCGAGGGCGATAACAGTGCATTCATAAATTTACCTGCGGGTTAACTAAAATTAAATAAATCTGCGCCGGGACGCAGAATATTGGGTATAATAGGGCGATTGAGCCAATGTCCTTCAGCATTTTTAATAGCAGTCAAAAAACTGGCACGCACGTATTTATAACGAGCCTTTACTATGCCATCTTCTTCGACTTTAATGTACAGACCCTCCATAATCTCGCTCTTGTCAGTCTCTTTCAAACATCGTTCTTCATCTAATCCCAATTCCTCGCAGTACAAACGCAACCGATCCAAATGTCCAGGTTGAATAAAATTAGATTTTTCCATAAACTGCATCATTTGCTTGGGAGATTTCAGCACTCCCGAAAATAGCACGGGAACTGACACTAACGGCAACCCGCTTAACAACTTGCGGCGGGATTCTGTACTCAGAAATTGACGGGTTTCTAAGTCCAGCACATCGTATTCCATAAAATAGTGCGGCAAAAAATTATAAAAAACAGTGTGTTTCGCATAAAGCCATTCGCCGTAAAGAATGTAGCGATTTCCCAGCACTTCTCCCAGGGCTGGGCTGAGACTGAAAGCCCACTGTTTGAATAAGTTAAAATGTTTTTCCCTCGGCCCGCCGGTGAGATAGTGACCGCGACTTTGCAGCAGCATTTGTCCGTCTGGTGCGAAGCTGATGCCTGTATTAGCGCCGTCTACCTTTTCTTCTATAATTAGAGGGCGATCGAGCAAAGCGCTAAATGGCACGCTGTCGAGGTCTTCATCACCCGGTTGGAAACGCGAACCTTCGATGTGATAAGTTCTAGGATATTTAACAATTTTGAGCATCAGCCAATCCATTTTAGATTTGAGAGGCGACCCATCCATTTGAGATTTGAGATTTGAGACTTGAGAGGCGACCGAATCTATTTAACCATTATAATGGAATTATCACAAAGGAGCGTGTATTTTGAAAAGTCAAAGTTTCCAGAGCATATCATCAGCATTCGCTGGGATTCTATTAGTAGGCGCGCTACTCCTGGGATTAAACTCTTTTGTCGTCATCAATCCAGGTGAAGCAGGGGTGGTTAGCGTTTTAGGAAAAGCCACAGATGGAGCATTGTTAGAGGGGTTTCACCTCAGACCCCCGCTGATCTCCAAGGTAGATGTGTACGATGTAACAGTGCAAAAATTTGAAGTTCCCGCCCAGAGTGCTACTAAAGACCTTCAGGATTTAAATGCTAGTTTTGCGATTAACTTTCGCCTCGATCCTGCGAGAATAGTTGATGTCCGAAGGACTCAAGGAACCTTGGAGAATATAGTCTCAAAAATAATTGCTCCTCAGACGCAAGAAGCATTTAAAACAGCGGCTGCACTGAGAACCGCCGAACAATCTATTACTCAAAGAAGTGAACTGAAGCGAGACTTTGATACTGCGCTGAAGGAAAGGCTATCAAAATATGATGTAATCGTACTTGATACGAGCGTTGTTAACATTCGATTCTCCACCGATTTTGCGAAAGCGGTTGAGGAGAAACAGGTTGCTGAACAGCGGGCGCAAAGGGCTGTTTATGTTGCTCAGGAAGCAGAACAGCAGGCTCAAGCTGATATTAACCGCGCTCAAGGTAGGGCAGAAGCTCAAAGGCTATTGGCTGAAACTTTGAAGGCTCAAGGCGGCGATTTAGTGCTGCAAAAAGAGGCGATCGAAGCTTGGAGAAGCGGCGGCGCTCAGATGCCAAAAGTGCTGGTGATGGGCGCAGGTTCGAGTCGGGTTCCTTTCATTTTTAATATGAACGATATTCAGGAAGAACCCGATCGCCCGCCAGTGACCAACAATTAAAATATGGCTGAGGGTAACAAGCCCGGTGTCTCCGAAAATATTGGCTTTGCTAACCACAAATCTCGGAATAAACCGGGTTTCCTCAGAAAGCGCACATAAGTTCTATGAGAGTTGCCGGAATATGCTACACTTCTGAAAGCCACAATATAACGACAGTTTGAATCTGTCGTTATAAAAGCGAAGTCCGCAATTAACACGCAGGCAACACACTCATTTTAGGAACCAGGAGAAATCATGACCCGCGCTATTATGGAAACCGACAAAGGCACAATCAATTTGGAATTGTTTGATGCGGATGCGCCTAACACAGTGAAGAATTTTGTTGACTTGGCGGAAAAAGGTTTTTACGATGGATTGTCCTTTCACCGAGTCATTCCTAACTTTATGATTCAAGGTGGCTGTCCAAAAGGCAATGGAACTGGTGGCCCCGGCTACAAAATCAAGTGCGAAATCAACTCGAACAAACATGAGGCAGGAACTTTATCGATGGCTCACGCAGGCCGCGATACGGGTGGCAGCCAATTCTTTATTTGCCATTCTCCCCAGTCTCATCTAGATGGAGTTCACACAACTTTTGGCAAAACTGAGGATATGTCTGTCGTTAATGCTATCCGCCAAGGTGACAAGATTATTTCGCTCAAAATTGAGCATTAATTTCCTCTAATTAGTTTTGTTTGTAGTAAGGACTAAAGTCCTTATTGCAAACAAAACGTGTGAAAGTTAAGAGTTTTAAAATCTACAACTTATGACCAATATTTTTTTGATGGTACAAGCCCCGGATTTATCCGTGGAATCAATCCAAAATCCCAAATCATTGCATCCTCAAGCCCCCGGATTTATCCGTGGTGTCAATCTAAAATCTAAAATCTAAAATCTAAAATCGAATGACTGTTATTAATGATAATACTGTGGTGACTGAGTTAACTGAACTATATTTAAAATACGAAAAAGCTCTTTGTACGAACGATATTGAAACTCTCGATAATTTGTTCTGGGATGCGCCGGAAGTCGTGCGGTTTGGGGTGACGGAGAACCTGTACGGGAGTGATGAGGTGAGGGCTTTTCGCAAAGGACGATCGCCTGTAAATGTCGATCGAGAAATGTTCAACCTCAAAGTCGTGACTTTCGATGCAGACACGGCGGCTGTGACGCTGGAATTTCGCCGTGTAATGGATGGAGTGGTACGGCTGGGGCGGCAGAGTCAGATGTGGCGGAAGTTTCCTCAAGGGTGGAAGATTGTTTCCGCTCACGTTTCTTTTTTGCCGGTGTAGATGTTAAGTCATTTCCCTTGAATTGCCCGTAATGAAATTCTGTCGATCGGGCTGGGCGGGTTTATAGATATTATGGATGTGAATTACAGATTGTTTGTGAAACCCGCCCCTACAAGTATTGTGGTTAATTTACCTGACAGGATATTAAAGCTAAGAAAACAATATATTCAAATGTAAAATTACTATTTTAATTTGATTATTGTTGAGCCATGTAATTCGGCATAGATTCTTTTTTTCCTTTACTATTAGTACCTCTTCTTTTTGGTCACTCCCATTCGCTAATACAGTTCATATTTGAGCAAAGTACACGGAATCGATCCATTATAAACAGGAATTCGCCGCGATGTCCTGAGTCCCACCTTTTTACCCAACTCCTTATTCCCAGTCAAAATAAAAGCATTCCAACCTTTAAAACGATGCTTGAAAATATCCCCCAACATCTTGTACAAATCTCCTAATTCGCTAGCATCTCCCAGGCGCTCTCCGTAGGGAGGATTGCAAATCAAAACGCCTCTGTCTGCGGGTGCTTCCAACTGAGATAACTCGGTTTGAGCAAACTGAATTTTACCGGAAATACCAGCTTGCTGCGCGTTCGTGCGAGCTTGAGTTAACATATCGGAATCGCGATCGCACCCTGCAATCACCTCTTTAAGTTCCGGTAACTCACTATTTTCCGCTTCCGCCCACAATTCATCCCACAAAGGTTCGTCAAAATCCCGCCAACTCATAAATCCAAACTTTTCTCGAAACAATCCCGGTGCAATATTCAATCCCTTTAAAGTCGCTTCCAAAGGCAAAGTTCCCGAACCGCACATCGGGTCTAAAAACGGCAAATCAGGCGTCCATTCTGCCATCTCCAACAAAGCCGCAGCTAGGGTTTCTTTGAGGGGAGCAAGCCCCATCGCCGGTCGATATCCCCGGCGGTGCAAACTGCCGCCAGAACTGTCTAAACTTAAAATAGCTCTATCTTGATGAATGTGAAGGTTAATTTGCAAATCGGGATGCTCTACATCGACATTAGAACGCTTGTTAAATTGAAGGCGCTGTTGGTCGGCGATCGCATTTTTGACCTGCAAAGCTGTAAAGTGAGTGTGGTTCAACTTTTCGTTGCCGCCGGTACAGTTTACTGCTAAAGTATTTTCGGGATATAAGTATTCGTCCCAAGGGATTTTCTGCACTTCGCGGTAGAGCATATCCGAGTTGTAACACCGGAATTCGGCGATCGGCATTAGCACTCGAAAAATTGTTCTCGACCAAAGATTGACGCGGTACAATAAAGTGCGATCGCCCGCAAAGTAAACCCCAGTAAAATCTGGCTTGACATCCTGGGCCCCTAAACGTTCTAATTCTTGGGCGGCAATAGTTTCTAAACCGCGCGCAACTGTAGCAAAATATTGATTCATTGATAATTGGTAATTGGTAATTGCGGATTGGGCATTGTTACTAACAACAGACACCAGACTGATGACTATAATAGCTGGTTTTAATCCTAACTATCAAAATAAATACTCTACCTTTACGATAAATCACTCGCATTAATCTGGGTGGGGGCGGGTTTGAGAGATTGTTCTTTGTTGGCTGTGATTGTTTGTGAAACCCGCCCCTACAGATTGTTAGAAATGTGCGAGTCACAAACTGTCAGTAATACTCGTGAAATTAAAAGCTTTCACGCGCACTCCGGGCACGACACTACCGCCGTAACGCTTCACCGCACTAACTGCATCCACATCGCGCAACATATCAGGTAAAACTTGATTGAAACGCAGGTTTTTAATCGGGTAAGCAATTTTGCCATCCTCAATCCAAAAAGTACCGTCGCGAGTCATTCCCGTTACTTCCAATGTTTTCGGATTAACGTAGCGCACGTACCAAGCTCGACTAACAAAAATTCCTCGCTCGGTTTGAGCAACTAAATCTGCTAAACTTTGGTCGGAACCTGTCATTACGATCGGGTAATAAGCACCTTTTGCCTCTTTGCCTTTTTGTGCGGCCCAGTAGCGGGAATAAGACAAACTTTGAGGGACGCCATCTTTGATGATTTCCAAATAGTTATTCCTCAATCCGTCGCCGAAAAAAGTATTCGATCGCAACAAAGGATGAGCCGGATCGCGCTGCACTTGCACTAACGGGCTAAAAAGTTGTTCCCCCGCACGGTTTCCCGCTGGTTTTCCCTCTGCATCGGCGATCGACATAAACGATCGCCCCTCATCCGCCGCCCTCGCATCCAGCCCCCAAATTACCCACGGTAGCAAGCCCGCAAAAGCAGCGCCGTCAAAGATTACCGGATAAACGCCGGGAGTGATGGGGCGCGGGTTGCGAGATGCGATCGCCCGATCGAGCACTTGTTCTGCTAATTGGGCGATCGGCAATTCGTTGATACTCCAAGCAGTGCTCTTCGCCCAACTAGAACCGTCTTCAACGCGAGCAGTAAAGCTGAAATCTGCCTCTGTAGACTGGTTGCAGGCGCGGAGTCCGGTTGACGAGGCGATCGCGTACAGCGACGCCTCAGTGCTCAAAGTGCCCGAACCATGAGCGCCCCCCTGGGAGGATCTCGCGCACGCTTGCTGCACCATTTCGGCCCGTGCTAGAGGCGATACAGTTGCCGTTGCTGTGTCGAAGGCGGGCGATCGCAAATCATAGGTTTGAGGCGGCAGCAGCGGCATCCATTCGGGGTCTGCCGGCGCAATTCGGGCCAATTCTTCCGATCGCTTGACTGCGGAGGCGATCGCATCTTCATCAAATTCTGTAACAGCAGCAGAGGCGCTTTTGTTGCCAAAATAGCTAGTAATGCTCAGATTAAATACTGTTTTGCTGATATTTTGGCTGATTTGGTTTTCCGAGAATCTCGAAAGAGATTCTTCGCCAGTAGAGAGACTTACAAATACTTCCTCTGCTTTGGATAATTTGACTGCTTTTTCTACTAAAGATAAGGCTTGGTCTTCACTTAAAAGTGCGGGCGATGTTGTTACGAGCATAAGCTAAAGTCCCGGAATATTTGTTGTATTTGAAAATAGGTTTAGCCGCAATACTACGGTTAACTCGCCTGTACTAAAGAGCGTACTGCTAACACTTCATCTGCTCCCAGAGGTTCCACATCTGAAGGAGAAACAGCCACAACTAAAATCGATTCTCCTAAAGCATTAAATATTTCTAGAACGCAGCCATCATCTTCGCCTTCCCTTGGATGAGGTACCCGATCGACTAGCATGGCTACATCACCTTTTTTGAGCTGATATAGCGGCATATCCCGACACAATGCTACACGCTGGTAAAGTTCAAGTTTCACGTCGAGACTCCTTTTTGGGTTTGAGAGTAAGCTGTCGGGCATCTAAGTTGTCAGTCCGGGACGCAATTGTCATAATTAGTAAGGTGCGTCGCTGCGATATTTTAGATTTTTTTGAGGATTTTTGATGGCGACGCACCCTACAGATCCTTTAGAATTCTCACATTAAAAACCTACAATCTAATTAAGAATTTCCCCCAATTTGAATATCTCTCACTCGCACCGGCACACAAGCGTGAGTCATTTGAGCTATCTGCATCGGTTCACCTTTGCCGCACATATTCGTACCGCATTGAACCAGCTCCGAAGCTGGCCCGATCGCATCTATTTGATTCCAGAAATCAGTAGTCATCGCCTGATAAGTTACATCCTTCAACATCCCGACAATTTTACCTTTTTCCACCTTCCAAAAAGCATCGCCGCCGAATTGAAAATTGCGCCGCTGCTGGTCGATCGAATAACTACCCATACCGTCGATTAAAATGCCGTCTTCCGTATCCGCAATCATCTGGGCCAAAGTAGCAGTATGGCTGCCGCCATCCGGGCCCGGCTCCAATCCCAAATTGGGAATTCTCACCATCGGCACGCTCGACCAACTGTCAGCGCAAGCAGAACCGTTGCTGCTGGCACGTCCGAGGCGATAAGCCGTCTCTCTGTCAGTGAGATAATCAACTAAAATTCCATCCTTGACAACGTACCACTCTTGTGATTTTACGCCCTCATCATCGTAACCCATTGTACCGCGACCCCCTGATTGAGTGCGATCGCACTTAAAATTCACCCAAGGCGCAGCATATTGCAGTTTATTTAAATTATCAGTAGTAGCAAAGCTCGTGCCAGCAAAATTAGATTCGTAGCCGTAAACCCGGTCTAATTCAGTTGGATGTCCGACAGATTCGTGAATAGTTAAGAACAAATTTGTCGGCTTGAGAATCAGGGATTTGCAAATACCAGCCGGGATTTTAGGAGCGCGGACTTTCTCAATAGCTTCAGCGGCAACTCTTTCGACTTGACTCAACAAATCATCGGGATTAATATGTTCGTAACCGATATTTAGCGGCGGGCGATCGTAACTGCGACTTTGGGCATCGCCGCCCGCAATTGCCGTACAGTCAAAACCCGGATAGCAGCGGTAGATTGTTTGTTCGATTAGCGATCCTTCTGTAGAAGCAAAAACCTTGTCTTCGCGGCTGGACTGCAAAAAAGAAGAAGCTTTTTTGATGCCTTGTGCGCCTTGTGCTAGCAGTTGCTCGTTGATAGTTAGAAGCAGTTCAGCTTTCTCAGCAACGGGTACAGAAAAAGGGTCAATGGCGATCGGAGTTACATAGGTATCGACATATTTTTCGACAGGCACCAACCGCACCGGTTCCTTCTGAGTTAAGCGGCTGCCTTTAGCGATTTCTACAGCCAAAGCGACTATTCTTGCAACCTCTGCGGGTGTTTTGCTGTGACTGGCGGCAAACCCCCAAGCGCCGTCTAGAAGCACCCGCACGCCAAAACCCGAACTTACATTATCTGACAGTTGACTTAAAGATCGATCGCGCGCGTAAAGATTCTGCCTTCGGTAACTGCAAAAACGTACATCACCGTACTCGCAACCTGTTTTCCGAATCAAATCTACAGCCAAATTTGCTAACTCGTTAGCAGAGATTTTTGCAGTTAATTGCACCATAGTTATTCGTCATTCGTCGTTAGTTGTCAATTATTATAGCGCTTTTAAATTATTTGAACCATTTTCAATAAGCCTTCTATGGGCGGGCAGGATGCCCAACCCCTACTCCCCACAATCAATTCACTCTTTGTGGAACAGGCATCTTGCCTGTTTGTGGAACAGGCATCTTGCCTGTTTGTGGAACAGGCATCTTGCCTGTTAATTTTGTGGAACAGGCATCTTGCCTGTTAATTTTGTGGAACAGGCATCTTGCCTGTTAATTTTGTGGAACAGGCATCTT
>NZ_JAUBUB010000006.1:44888-56919 GCF_036705265.1 Microcoleus sp. B4-C2 | reverse complement strand
GCCTGTTAAGAGAGAATGGTGCAAAATCTCCTTTTAATCCTACTCCATCTCCTGCAAAACCCCAGTCAAAATTTCCACAATGCGATCGATATGTTCCTTCTCAATAATCAGCGGTGGCGACAAAGCAATAATATCACCCGTAGTCCGAATCAGCAACCCTTTTTCATAGCACTGCAAGAAACAATCAAAAGCCCGTTTCCCCGGCTTTCCAGCAATAGATTCCAACTCAATACCCGCCACCAGTCCCAGATTCCGAACATCAATTACGTGCCGCACTCCCTTCAAAGAATGCACCGCATCTTCCCAGTAACCAGCCATCTTATCGGCTCGTTCAAATAACCTTTCTTCCTCATAAATATCCAGCGTCGCCAAAGCAGCCGCACAAGCCAGAGGATGACCAGAATAAGTATAACCGTGAAAAAGCTCGATCGCATTTTCAGGAGCATTCATAAAAGCATCATAAATGCCTTCTTTCACAAACACCGCCCCCATCGGCACCGTACCGTTAGTTATCCCTTTCGCCGCCGTCACAATATCGGGAACCACCCCAAAATATTCCGTTGCAAAACTAGAGCCGAGCCGCCCGAATCCAGTAATTACCTCATCAAAAATTAGCAGAATTCCGTATTTGTCGCAAATCGCCCGCAGTCGCTCCAAATAACCTTTCGGCGGAATCAAAACCCCCGTAGAACCCGCCACCGGTTCCACAATTACCGCTGCAATATTAGACGCATCGTGCAAAGCGACAATCCGCTCCAATTCATCCGCCAAATGCGCTCCCCATTCCGGTTGTTTGCGGCTGAAAGCATTGTGTTCGAGATTGTGAGTGTGAGGCAAATGATCGACTCCCGTCAGCAAACTGCCAAAAAACTTGCGGTTTGTACCGATACCGCCGACAGAAATTCCCCCAAAACCAACGCCGTGATAACCGCGTTCCCTACCGATTAATCGTTGGCGAGTTCCTTCACCTTTCACCCGGTGATAAGCAATCGCAATTTTTAAAGCAGTTTCTACAGATTCCGAACCCGAATTAGTAAAGAAAACGCGATCGAAATTGCCCGGAATCATCTTTACCAAACGTTCCGCTAATTCAAAAGCACCCGGATGTCCCATCTGAAAAGCCGGAGAGTAATCCAAACGCAAAACCTGCTGTTTAACTGCTTCGGCAATTGTCTCGCGGGCGTGTCCTGCATTCACGCACCACAGCCCCGCAGTACCATCTAAAATTGAGCGGTTATCATCGCTTGTAAAGTGCATATCTTTTGCCGAAACCAACATTCGCGGATTCGCTTTAAACTGTCGGTTGGCAGTGAAGGGCATCCAGTAAGCGTCCATATTTGTCATCGTTTTTTTATCTTTTTATATTGATGATTCTGCCTTCAAACTATAACTTGCTACGGATTGTCGATCGCCCGACGCTTATTATAATTTTACAAATATCTCTTGGCTCTTTTAATTAAAGCTTAGTTTATGATAGACTTAGGTATTAGACGGAGACTCGATCATGTCACTAACTGTCAAAGACTTAGAAAAAGTACAAGCCGAACATCCTGAATGGCGACTAGAGTTAATACAGGGTAATATTATTGCAATGGGCCCATGCGATTACACCTCAGATGAAATTGGTTCTCGGTTAATTATTCTTTTGGGAATCTGGGTACTGCCACGCAAGCTTGGTCGATTAACGGGTTCCAGCGCTGGCTTTATTTTACCAAATAGTGACTTGCGCGCACCAGATGTATCTTTTGTCAAAGCAGAAAAGCTGAAGCGGAGTCGGCGGGATTTTGTAGAATTGGTTCCTGACTTGATGGTGGAAATTAAATCTAAAACCGATCGCCTCAAACCTATCAAAGAAAAAATACAATCATTTTTGAGTCTAGGAACGGAAGTGGGAATATTGATTGACCCAGACCGATTAACTCTCACAGTATATCGTACAGCAGCCGAGCCGGAAGTGCTTAGAGATGGAGACATATTGACAATTCCAGAGTTTTTCCCTGGCTGGGAATTGCCAATTTCTGATTTGTGGCCACCCGTTTTTGATTGAAAAAGTAGTCGGTTCGTAGCAAGGAATGCAAGTCCTCTCTATGAATAAAAACTAAAGTCCTCACTACGAACCATTGAAAGAAGCTTACACAGTTAATTCACGATCGCCCCCACAGACTCATTCTGCAACAAACCAGTTAGCATTTGGGCCGGTTGCTCTCCGTAGGGCCAGGCGAAAGCATGGCGGAAAGCGGCATTTTGACACGCTTGCAACTGCCGAAAATCAATGATATCCAAAGTTAACAAATTCTCGTACTCGAAAGGCAATCGCACGTTGTGCAATCCCGCGTTGTCGGTACAAATGGCAATATCGACACCAGCTTCAAAACATCGATCGAACACAACCTTCAATTCGCGCATATCCTGCAACGTCCCCGTTTTGAGATAGGTAGTCGGGCAAACCTCCAAGCATTGACCCCTGCGCGCGACTTCGGGCAGCAGTTCGGGATATTTTAACGGAATTTGAATCCCGTGGCCGATCCGCATCAGATAGGGCAGAAGTTCGGGATAACAGCCAGAAGTAGTTTCGTAGAGGTGGCCGGTGGTTTTGATGCCGATCGACCTCGCGTACTGGTACAATCCGACAAACTCCTCTAAACGATCGCCAATACAATCATCGCCGCCAGCTATATCGATCGCACAAACATATTCTCCCATCCCGGCCGCCAAATCCACGATCGCCCGATTCACCTCATAGGGTAAACGCGAGTGCATACACAAAATTTGGCTAGTAACGATCGGACAATCGCTAATTTGACTTGCCTTGCCCACAACTTTTACAATTTCTGCCATCAAATCAATGCGTTCTGACTGATTCAAATGTTCTGGAGTCCGCAAATAAGGCGTATAGCGCAACTCCAAATAAGCCAGATTTTCAAACACGTAAGCGCCCCGCATCAACCGATAGATGAAATAAGGCAACGTCTCAACAGTTTGAACGCTTTCTACCAGCGTGTGCAGTTCCAAATACTCATTGAGAGTATTGCGCGGACGAGTGTAAAACTCCTCAAACTCCGAGTATTTCGGAAATCGATTAACCATCTCAGCATTGTGGCGATCGAAATACCGCCACAGCACCCTAGGAACGACGGAACCACCCAGATGGCGGTGCAACTCAGCGTGTAAACTCATGGCAACAAAGCCTCTATTTTCTCAATCTTAACAAAAATTAATTAGTCAGTAGTCATTAGTCAGTAGTCAGTAGTCATTAGTCATTGGTTATTTGTTAGTTCCAATGCCTAATGCCCAATAGACATCTCCCATAATTCTTGTGGAACAGGCATCTTGCCTGTTCAAAATAGGCTTTTTGGGAGATGCCCCATGCCCCATGCCCCATGCCCCATGCCCCATGCCCCATGCCCCATGCCCGTATCTAAAATCCCAAATCTAAAATCTAAAATCTAAAATTGATTGACATTTCGGACGCATTCATACATAATCGGAGATTGTGTCAACCTGAACAGAACGCGAGAAACCCTTGGCTAACGTAGTTGTAATCGGCGCCCAGTGGGGCGATGAAGGAAAAGGCAAAATTACCGATTTGCTCAGCAAATCCGCAGATATCGTTGTCCGCTACCAAGGGGGCGTCAACGCGGGTCACACCGTGGTAGTCAACGGTCAGACTTTCAAGCTGCACTTAATTCCGTCTGGGATTCTCTACCCTGATAAAGAGTGTATTATCGGCTGCGGCACGGTCATCGACCCTAAAGTTTTAATTGCAGAGTTAGATCAGCTAGAGGCACTGAATATTTCGACAACCTCGCTGATGATTTCGGAGACGGCTCACGTAACGATGCCCTATCATCGATTAATTGATGTAGCATCGGAAACGCAGCGGGGAAATTATAAAATCGGCACGACGGGACGCGGCATTGGCCCTACTTACGCCGACAAGTCGGAACGCACTGGCATTCGGATGCTCGATTTAATGGACTTGGAAGGGTTGAGAGAACAATTGGAATGGACGATTAATTGTAAAAATGTCATTCTCGAAAAACTCTACAATTTGCCGCCTCTCAATCCCCAAGATGTAATTGATGAATATCGGGTGTATGCGGAACGTTTGCGACCGCACGTAGTTGATAGTTCCCTCAAGATTTATGAGGGAATTCACAAGCGGAAAAATATTCTGTTTGAAGGCGCGCAAGGCACTTTATTAGACTTAGACCACGGCACTTATCCTTACGTTACTTCGAGCAATCCCATCGCTGGCGGTGCTTGTGTGGGAACCGGAGTCGGCCCAACAGCGATCGATCGCGTAATTGGCGTAGCAAAAGCTTATACAACCCGCGTCGGAGAAGGCCCATTCCCTACTGAAATGGTAGATGGAATAGGAGCAATTTTGGGCGATCGAGGTGCAGAATTCGGCACGACAACGGGCAGAAAACGCCGCTGTGGTTGGTTCGATGCGGTAATCGGTCGGTACGCAGTCCGCATCAACGGCCTTGACTGTCTGGCAATTACCAAACTAGATGTTTTGGATGAATTAGAAGAAATAAAAGTTTGCGTTGCTTACGAAATTGACGGCGAAAGATGTGTTGATTTCCCGAAAAGTTCCCGGATATTTGCTCGGTGCCAACCTATTTACGAAACCCTTCCCGGTTGGAAACAGTCTACGGAAGAGTGCCGGAATTTGGAAGATTTACCGCCGCAAGCATTGGATTATCTGAAGTTTTTGGCAGATTTGATGGAAGTGCCGATCGCGATCGTTTCTCTCGGAGCCAGTCGCGACCAAACTATCATTGTAGAAGACCCGATTCACGGCCCGAAACGCGCTTTGCTTTCTGCAGACGGTACGCCAGTAGCAGCACAATCATAACAGGTTTAGTTATAATAGACAAAAAGGGTCTATCTCATGTGTGACGAGGCTCCAATGACCGATGAAGATCGTCTGATATACCAACTAACCCTTCATCGAGATTTGGTTGGCTGGGTAATCGGAAAGTTAGCTGAAGCTGGCATTGCATCCCAGAGAACTACTGGCAACGATCCGAAAGGAGACATTTTGATTGTCGCTCCCAATGAGGCCTCGCAAGTAAAAGAAATAATTCGGGATCTTCATAATCAATACACGAGAGAAAATATCAAAGATTCACAGTCAACCTTAGAGGAAAGAAAAACAAACTTACCGCATATAGAAATCAAAACCACATACCTTTCAGGAAAAGCAGTTAATGAAATTATTGATACTGCTACTGTCATTGCAGTTGTAAGTGCCGATAGAATTTCGGGACCTGGCAAGGCAAAATTTATAAAAGCAGGTATAGCTTATGCCGAAAATATTCCTTTGAACGAGTTTCTAGATGTTTAGTAGCAGGAGTAATCCCAATGTTTGACATCAGTTTTTATTCAGCAAATGGTGAACCGTCCGATAGTGTAAGAATAACAGCAGCTACTTACGAATGGTTAGCAAAATCAGCATTTTCAAAAATAGGTGGCGAATCAGTCGAAACCCAAATTTACCTAGATGAAGAAAATGTAATTCTGCCTCTAGTTGAATTAAATCAAGATATTCGCCAGCAGTTCAAGAAAATTTTCAGCGAAGCAATCATCAGTGAAAGCGATGAAGTTCTTACTAAGCTTGGTGATTACCCTTCAAAAGAAGAGTATCAATCAGGAACGTACCGTCTCAGAAAAATGCTGGAATTGCTCAAGTGTGTGGAAAACGAAAATTATCAATACCTTCAGCGAATTTAATCGGAACTTACGCAACTGGTTCAATTCGTATGGTGCGTCAGTTGATAAGACCTAAATTTTTTGTCATAAACTCAATACTGACGCACCATACAAGCTAGTTAAAGTGTGACCGTTGACCTGAGTCTGATTAATGTTCGATCGCAATATCACAATTCTGGTAAAATGTAAAAACAATTAGCAGAAAGTCAGAAAATGGAACTCGCAGTAGAATGTCAAAAGCGGGCAGAAGGCAGTAAACCTAACGCCCTCCGCCGCTCTGGATTGATTCCCGCCGTCCTCTACGGCCACAAAGGATCTGAATCCATTTCCCTTACCATCAAAGCCAAAACAGTTGAACACCTGCTCAAAAAGCACGTAGTCAACAATACCCTAATTGACCTCAGCATTCCCGACCTCTCTTGGAGCGGAAAAACCTTGCTCCGGGAAGTGCAAGTTCATCCTTGGAAGGGCTATCCTTACCACCTGAGCTTTTTCTCCGTGGCAACTCAAGACAGCCTGGAAGTTGAAGTGTCGCTGAATTTTGTCGGCGAACCAGTCGGCGTCAAGTTAGAAGGCGGCATTTTGGATACCGTGCTGACGCAACTCGCAGCTAAGTGCAAACCAGACAGCATTCCTGAAGCAATTGAAGTAGATATTTCTCATTTAAAGGTTGGGGATGCGCTGCATATTCACGAGTTAGTTTTGCCAGCAGGAGTGGTAGCTCTCGGCGAACCAGATCAGGTGGTTGTTAGCGTGCTGGGAATTCAAGCAGGTTCTGAAGCCGAAGACGCAGAAGAAGACGCAGAGGCTGCAGCTTAATTAGTAATTGCTAATAGTTGTTAACTAATTGTTGGAAAAAAAGGGCGATCGCTTTCTCCCAAAAGGGCGATCGTTTTTTGCTAAAAAGGCTATTCTAATTTGGGATCGATCGCACATCTTGCACCATTGTCAATTAGCCTTTTATGAACAGGCAAGATGCCTGTTCCACAAATAGTGAATTTGTTGTGTTGTGGGGAGTAGGGGTTGGGCTTCTAGCCCGCCCGTAAAAAGCCTATAGAAAAGGGTGCAATCTCCCTTGCCCAGTCCACAAGAAAGCATCCCACAAGCCAGAATCGGCAGTGTTTACTTTTCTTTACAACACGGGCGATCGAGTCTTTAGCTACAAGAGTCCCAACGAGCGCGCAAATGGGCCAGAAACCGGGCTGATTCTTAGATATTTAGCCGTAAAATCAAAAAATTAGCCGAGAATCCCGGTTCCTCGCCAGCACCGAGAGTCAAAAAAATTAAGAATTAGGGGAACAAGCCCGCTACTCTTAGTGTCAAACGCGAGTATAATTGTGAAACGTTTTGACTACCCTATTTAATTCCTGCCTCTGGAGCCGCCGCCCATATGCCATCAACAGTGAATACAGAATCAACAGCGGTTCAATTTAACCAACAGGGAGAAACATACTTATCCCAAGGAAAAATAGAAGAAGCCATCGCCTCCTGCGAGCAAGCTTTGAAGATTCACCCCAATTTTGCACCAGCTTACAAGACTTTGGGCAACGCGCTGCAAGCTCAAGGCAGGATGGAAGAGGCGCGACACTGGTACGCTAAAGCGATTGAAATAGAACCGAATTTTGCGGAAGTATATGCGAATTTGGGCAGCCTGGGCGCGCAGCAGCAAAAATGGCAGGAGGCGATCGGATTTTATCAAAAGGCGATCGCGATTAAGCCGAATTTCGCGGGAGTGTACCGGAATTTAGCAAAAGTATTCGGACAAATTAACAAACCGGAAGAAGCCCAGCAGTGCTGGTATCAAGCATTTAGTTTGGAACCGGAAAAAGTAGCGCCGGGGGAACACTTGAATATGGGCGACGCTTTTTTCCGGCAGGAAAAATTCCCCGAAGCGATCGCTTGTTACGATCGCGCTATAAAATTAAATCCTAATGTGGCGACAGCTTACCAAAATTTGGGCGAAGCGCTCAAAAAACAAGGCAAGTTAGAGGAAGCGACAGCATATTATCGCAAAGCTATTGAACTGAACGCAGCTAATGCGAGAAATGGCAGCGAGGGAGAGCAAACTTTGGCGGGTGCAAATGGAACAAACGGTGCAGTTAAGCAGCAGCCCGCAGCAACCGCAGTTCAGCAGGCAGTTAAGCCACCAGTTCAGCAGGCAGTTAAGCCGCCAGTTCAGCAGGCAGTTAATTCTACAATTAATATAGAAGATCCAGAAGCATACAAAATACTGGCAGAAGGCTATTTTGCTCAGGGTAAATTGGAACAGGCGATCGCAGCTTGCAAGAAGGCGCTGCAAATTAAGCCGGAAGCGCCGCTTTACAAAATGCTGGGCAACGCGCTGCAAGCTGGCGGAAAAATTGATGAAGCTAAAAGTTGCTATGTCAAAGCAATAGAAATCAACCCAAATTTTGCCGAAGCTTACGCTAACTACGGCAGCATTTGCGCGCAGCAAGAACAGTGGCAGCAAGCGGTTTCTGCTTACGAAAAGGCGATCGCCCTGAAACCGGATTTTGCCGGTGCTTTCCGCAATTTTGCGAAACTGTTGACGCAGTTAGGCAAGCCGGAGGCGGCTGCTGAGGCTTGGTATCGAGCATTTGCGATCGACCCGAAGTCTGGCAGCGCTGAGGAACACGAGAATTTAGCCAAAACTTTGATCGAGCAAGGTAAGGTAGATAAGGGAATTGAGTGTTACCGGCGCGCGGTGGAGTTGAACCCAAATGCGGGTGCAGCTTATCACGAATTGGGGGAAATTCTTAAGGGGCAAGAACAGTGGGAAGCGGCGGTAGATGCTTACAGCAATGCTATTAGAAATAATCCCGATCTTTCTTGGTCGCACAACAATTTAGCTGAGTCGCTGGTTAAGTTGGAACGGTGGGAGGAAGCTGTAAATGCTTACCGCAAGGCGATCGAATTAAATCCAGATTTTAGCTGGTCTCACAACAATTTAGCAGATGTGCTGCTGAAGCTGGAACGGTGGGATGAGGCAGTAAATGCTTACCGCAAAGCAACAGAGTTAAATCCTGATTTCAGTTGGTCGCACAACTATTTAGCAGACGCGCTGATTAAGCTGGGAAGGTGGGATGAGGCAATTTCGGCTTACCAAAGGTCGATCGAACTCAATCCCGACCATTTTTGGGCGCACAACAATTTAGCAGAAGCGCTGGTGAATTTGGAACGGTGGGATGAGGCAGTTGTTGCGTACCGGCGTGCTAACGAAGTTAATCCGAATTTCTTCTGGTCGCAGAGCAAGTTGGGCGACGTGCTGCTAGAAATGGAAAGGTGGGAGGAGGCGATCGATGTTTACCGGCGCGCGGCCGAGTTGAATCCTGATTTTCCGTGGACTTATTACAACATGGGAACGGCTTTTGAGAAGCTGGAACGGTGGGATGAGTCGATCGCCGCTTACCGCCGCGCTGCGGAAATTCAGGCGGATTTGCCGTGGCTTTCGCAAAAGTTGGCTGATGCTTTGAGGATGCGATCGCAGTGGGATTTGCGGGATGCGATGGGTTTGTACAGAAAGGCGATTCAGGGGAATCCTGATGACGTGCAGTTGTATCACAAGGCGCTGGAGATTGCGCCGAATGATGCTGACCTTTATGTTGAGTTGGCTAATGCTTTGGTGCGGCACAGTTGGCCGGATGGGGCGATCGTCTTTTATCAGATGGCGTTGCAGATTCGGCCTGATGACAAGGCTATTTCTGGGCGGTTAGAAGAGGTGTTAAAAAAAAAGGGTGTAAGTAGGGCGGCGGAAAAGAGCGATCGCACTGTTCACGGACACTCTGGAAATGCGATCGAACACAGCCCTGGGGTAGCTACTGAGTACCACGAATTAGGGGCGTCTCTGCAAGAAGAAGGTAAATTTGCCGAGGCTGTGGCCGCCTACCGCAAAGCAATTTCAATTAATCCCAATTACTTTGGAACTCACCACAATTTAGGCGATGTCCTCAAATGGATGGGTAAAGTTGATGAGTCTATTAAAAGCTATAAGAAAGCGGCTGAACTGAATCCAAGTTTTGTTTGGTCCCACCACAACTTAGCTGATGTATTTCAAGAAGAAGGTCGGCTTGATGAAGCTGTAGCTGCTTATCGGAAAGCGATCGAGGTTGCTCCTGACTTTGGCTGGTCTCACTACAATCTAGCCAAAACTTTAGCTAAACAAGATAAGCTTTCGGAAGCTTTGGAAGAGTATCAGACGGCGAGCAAACTAGATCCGAAACTTTTTGGTTTGGATTATCAAAACTTGCGAGATTCGCTATTCCTCGGTCAAGACCCAGCTTACACGAAGTGGCGCGCTAAGAACAGCCCCAGAGAAGCTGATTTGCGAAAGATGGCGGAAATATTAGAAATATTTAACTACAAGCCGCTGATTAGTATTGTCATGCCGGCTTACAATACCCCAGAAAATTATTTGCAGGAGGCAATAGAATCAGTTCTCAATCAGATATATCCTTATTGGGAATTGTGTATTGCGGATGACGCATCAACTGCGCCTCATGTCAAGCAAATTTTACAAGAATATGCAGCTAAAGATAGCCGGATCAAAGTAGCTTACAGAACCAAAAACGGTCACATTTCTCACTGTTCTAATTCGGCTTTGGAGTTGGCGACGGGTGAATTTGTGTCTTTGCTAGACCACGACGATACACTGACGCCAGAGGCGTTGTATGAAGTGGTGCTGTTGCTGAACCGGCATCCGGAAGCGGACATGATTTATTCAGATGAAGATAAGATTTACCAAGATCAGGAACTGATAAATCCTTTCTTCAAGCCAGAATGGAGCCCGGATTCATTTTTATCTCGGATGTACACTTGCCATTTGGGAACTTACAGGCGATCGCTAATTAATGAAATCGGCGGTTTTAGACCGGGTTTTGAAGGAGCTCAGGATTATGATTTGGTTTTGAGGTTTACAGAAAAAACTGACAAAATCTTTCACATCCCTAAAATTCTTTACCACTGGAGAATGCACGCGGGTTCGGCTGCTGGCGGTGTAGAGGCTAAACCCTATGCCTATGATGCAGGGCAAAAAGCTTTGCAAGAGGCGATCGAACGCAGAGGCGAACCCGGTAAAATTGAAGGTGTTCCCTACTTTTTGGGACACTTTATTGCACGCTACCAAATTGCGGATTACAAGCGGGTCAGCATCCTTATTCCGACGCGGGATTTGGGGGAGGTTTTGGACAATTGCTTGGAGTCTATCTTTACTAAGAGCGTCTACCCCAACTACGAAGTTATCGTGATCGATAACGGCAGTCAAGAGCAACACACGGCGGAAATTCTGGCTAAATGGACGGCTAAGGAATCAGCGAGGTTTAAAAGTTATCGCCTAGATATTCCGTTCAATTTCTCTAAGATTAACAACTACGCTGCTAGCAAAGCGGAGGGAGATTACTTGCTGTTCTTGAATAACGATACAGAGGTAATTACTCCCGATTGGATTGACGGAATGGTTGAACAAGCTCAGAGAAGCTCGATCGGGGCTGTGGGCAATTTGTTGATATACTCAGATAACAAAATCCAGCACGCGGGAGTGGTGATGGGACTCGGCGGCGGAGTTGCCGGTCACAGTTATTACCATATGCCGCGATCTATTCCTGGCTATTTCGGGAATGTGGTAGGCATGAGTAATGTTTCAGCGGTAACTGCTGCGTGTTTAATGTGTCGCCGCGAAGTATTTGAGAGTATTGGGGGGTTTGACGAAGAGCTAACAGTGGCGTACAATGATGTGGATTTGTGTTTGAAAATGCTAGAGAAAGGGTACCGAAATATTTACCTGCCTCATGTAGTTCTCTACCACCACGAATCTAAAAGCCGGGGTTATGAGGATTCGCCTGAAAAGAAAGACCGGCTGAAGCAGGAATCGAAGCTGATGGAAAGCCGGTGGCAAAAATATATTGAGAATGACCCTTACTACAGCCCTCATTTAACCAGAGCTTGTCAAGACAGCGGTATCAGATTGGAGGACGAGAATTGGCGGGGGAGTCATTAGGAACATCCCCATGAGTTTAGGGTGTCAACTTAAGCCTCAAGCCTTCTGTATTTCTGGTTTGTACCCAAGTCTCGATCCCCCTAAATCCCCCTTAAGAAGGGGGACTTTGAGTGCTCTTGTCCCACCCCCTACTCCCCCTTATTAAGGGGGGCTAGGGGGGATCGAGGGGTTGGAAAACACACCCTAGGCTGTACCGAGACTCGCAGACCCACTCTGTATCTCTGGTTTGTATCGAAGTCTAGATCCCCCTAAATCCCCCTTAAGAAGGGGGACTTTGAGTGCTCTTGTCCCACCCCCTACTCCCCCTTATTAAGGGGG
>NZ_JAUBUB010000006.1:18365-44788 GCF_036705265.1 Microcoleus sp. B4-C2 | reverse complement strand
GCTAGGGGGGATCGAGGGGTTGGAAAACACACCCTAGGCTGTACCGAGACTCGCATACTCACAAGCTACTTATCAACCCCGATCGACCAAGCAAAAAAAATCTACGGTAGAAAATTATGAATAGCTCATTACAAGTGCATGAAGAGACTGCTTCTAATTATTTTCATAGAGGCAACCTCCTGAAACAGTCTGGTAAATTAGAGGAAGCGGCCGCCGCCTACCAGCGGTGTACTGAACTAAACCCGGATTTTTCCTGGTATCACCACAATTTGGGTGAAGTTTTGGCGAAATTGGGGCAGCGGGATGGGGCGGAGAAAAGTTACCGCAGGGCCTGCGAACTTAACCAGAATTCGGCTTGGTCTTGGCACAATTTAGGAGAGGTTTTGGAACAGCAGGGCAATCTAGATGAAGCCGTGGCTGCGTACCGCAAAGCTGTGGAAATATATCCAGATTTTTATGAGTTTTATAACAGCTTGGGTAAGGGTTTGTGTTTGCAAGGTCAACTGGATGAATCTGTAAGTTGTTTGCGAAAAGCGATCGAGCTTGACTCGGAATCGGCTTTGCCTTACCAAAATTTGTGGGAGGCTTTGGCAAGACAGGGACGGGTTGATGAAGGGATTGAGTGCTTGCATCATGCGATCGATCTAAATCCGGGTGATGGGGAATTATACCTGAAGTTGGCAGAGGCTTTGCAAGGTAAGAATGAATTAGCAGAAGCCGTGGGTTATTACCGAAAGGCGATTCAGTTGAAGCCTGATTTCCATTGGATTTACTATAAATTGGGAACGGCTTTATCGGCACAGGGTCAATGGGAGGGGGCGATCGCGGCTTACTCGAAAGCCGCTGAGCTGGAACCGGGTTCGGCGATCGTCCACCACTATTTGGGGCATACTTTGTCGATCGTGCAGCGGTGGGAGGAGGCGATCGCATCTTATCGGAAAGCGCTGGATATCGTACCGGATGCGGCAGTGATTTACCAGCATTTGGGCGATGCTTTGGCGAAACTTCAAAAGTGGGAGCAGGCTGCGGGAGCTTACCGCAAGTCGGTTGAGTTCGATCGGAATTCGCTGGAGGCTCAGGATCATTTGGGGTTTGCTCTGTATCAGTTGGGGCGGTATGATGAGGCGATTTCTGCCTATCGCAGAGCGCTGGAAATTGCTCCTAATTCGGATGTAGTGAACTGTCATTTAGGGGATGCTTTGCGCGGACGAGCTGGCGTTCAGCCGCTTCAGAAAGAGGTTGAGCTGGATTTAGATGAGGCGGTAAAGTGTTATGGCAGGGCGATCGAATCGAATCCCAGCAATTTGGAGGCTGCTCAAAAGGCTGTGGAGATTAAGTCTGACGACTCGAAGCTTTATTTGCAGCTAGGTAAGGCTTTGGCAGAACAAGGGCAGTGGGATGGGGCCATAGCTCAGTACCGCCGCGTTCTCGATCAAAATTCTGACTCTTGGGAGGCGCATCATTATTTAGCCGAAGCTTTGGCAAAACTGGGGCGGTGGGATGAGGCGATCGGTGCTTACGATCGATGTGTGAAGCTTCATCCTAATGATTTTATGTCTTACGCTGGTTTGGGTGAAGTTTGGCTGGGTAAGGGAATGCCAGAGAGGGCGATCGAGTTTTATCAAAAGGCGATCGATCTTAACCCTAATTTAGCTGAGGTTTATGATAAGTTGGGTGATAGTTTGGCTAAGGTGGGGCGACAAAAGGAGGCTAGTGTTTGTTATCGTCGGGGGCTGGAATTAAAGGCGAAGTAATAGACTTGAGCTTTTTTCCGAAACCCGGTTTTTGGCAAAAACCGGGTTTTTTGGTCTAGGATTTACCGATGGGGAAAGCCGATCGCTCTAATTGTGACTGGGCTTGTTTCAGTTTTGAGCGCGATCGCTCCAATTCTATCTGCATTTCTTCTGCCGTTTGTTTCCAACTATTCAACTGAGACTTCACCCATTCCTTTTCCGATTGAGTGGCCTCTAATTTAGCTTGTACCTCCTGAGTTGATCGCTGCCAAGTTTCCACTTGCGCTGCTAACTGAGATTTTTCTGCTTGAGTTTCCTGTAATTGTGACTCTTTTTGTATCACTTGAGATTGTAGATTCTGCACTTGGTGGGCTAACTCTTTTGCTTCTGCGATAAAAGCCTCTTTTTGAGCCTCTAAAATAGCGGGGTTAGCCTCTGCATACGGGCGATATCGGTTAAAAATAATCTCCCTAGTGCGAGTAAAATCGGCTCGATTATGGCTACTGGTGTTAGTGCCATCTTTTCTTTGGGTAAATTCGCAGGTAGTTTCTTTGATATGGGCTATGTCAAATTTGCGGGAGAGTCGAATTATTAAATCCCAATCTTCATGGGTTGATAGGGTTTCATCAAATAAGCCCACTTCATCTAAGCAGGATTTTTCGTGCATTACACATAAGTTAGGAGTGCAGTTACTCACTAAGATTTTGTCATTATCAAAGTCTAGGGAGTAGGGCACACTACGGTGAACTGTCACATATTCACCATTTTGTTTTTCCTGTTGCGCCATGACAGCATCGGTGTAGGCAATTTTATATTCGCCATTTTCTAGGAATTTGACTAGGGTTTCGATGTGATTGGGATAGTAGATATCGTCGTCGTCTAAGTAGGCGATGTATTTACCACGGGCGGCGCGGATGCCAGTGTTACGGGCGGCGGAGCGTTCGAGAGCGCGATCGTGTTTTTTATAGACAATATTACCCTTGGTACTGAGACGCGATATGACTGATTGTACGTCAACACCACCATCGTTGACTACGATGATTTCTAATTCAGTTAATGTTTGGTTAAGAACACTTTGGATAGCTTGGGTAAGCATTTCCGGGCGGTCTTTCGTGGGGATGATGACGCTAACTAAAGGTTGCTCTGATGCCGAGGGGTTGGTAAGCTGATTTGTTGGTATAAACATTGGCATAGAGGGCTTTATCCAAAAATAATCAGCAAAAGTGTTACTTTGATTGTTTACAGCAGCAATATTATTTTGGATATTTTGTCGATCGCTATTGGTATCTTGTAAAGCTAAATTCAACATTTCTGTGGCTTGCTGGTAGTTTCCTTGAGTCGCTCTAATTATTCCTAAATTGTTTAGTGCTAAACAGTTTGTTTGGTCCAGTTCTAATGCCTTACAGAAAACTTTTTCCGCGAAATTTATATCGCTCACGATGTGAGTTTTCCAGATATAACAGTCTTTTCCCCAAGATCCAAGTACGGCATATAATTGAGCTAAACTTGAGTGATCAACCACAGAATTGTAGCCAAACAAACGACATAAATTTTTGGGTTGCAAATAGTTATCTCGCAGGGGTTTATATTCATTTTCTGAAGCTGTATATCCTGCTTCTCCCATGCTTACACTATTAAGATTCTCATAGTACAATCCTACAGTATCTGGGATTTTTTTTGCCATTAACCCATTGGCATAAAACCGCAGCATAAATTCTCTATCACCAAAAACTTTCATATCGTCTCTATAGTAACCAATCTGATCGAACACGCTTCTTTTGATTAAAGCGGCATGAGTAGTAATTTGGTAATATAAAAGTAAGGGGGGAATAAATTCTGGATAAGAAAAGTTGAATTTCTCAGAATTTGAATCAAAAAAATCATTTTCCACAGGTGTTATCAGCCAATCACCATAAACAGCACTTAAATGGTGTTCGCCATCTAATTTATTGGCCATAATTTCTAGTGCATTTGTCGCAAAGCGATCATCAGCATTAGCATTAATCACATATTTGCCATGACACATCTTAATGCCACGATTCCAAGCTGCATAAATAGTCTCTCGATTTGGGGTACGTTCGTAAATAATATGGGGGTATTTCTTCTGAAATTCTTTAACGATTGAACGCTCATTTTGTTCAGAATTACTGTCGATCACAATAATTTCTAGTTGACCTTGGGTATATAAAGTCTGATTAACTAAATTTTCTAAGCGACCTCTAATGAATTTTTCGGAATTGTAAGTCGAAACGATCGCTGATACTTTACAAGGATAGCTTAGCTGTTGTATTGAATTATAAAGTTCAACGTTAACAGCTTTTGTGGCATACTGTTGTGGACAATACTTAATAATTTTAGTCCTTTTACTTCTATAAATTTTCTCCAAAATATATTCTCCTAATTCCACCAATGGGTGAAAACTATACCAATTATCATGTTCATAATTTGGTGACTGTATTTCTTCAACCATTTCCGCATAAGAATCATAATTTAGGTAGTATTTTCCTATTTTCATGCCATACTTTCGCCAAGCCAAATCAGAAAAATTAGTATGATGTACAACATGATAGGCTATTCTTGAATCGAGAAACTTTAAATTAATATTAGTGGGTAAAAGAGCAGCGGGCATCCAGTAGTCCCACCAAGGCATACCAATACAAAATGCCTCCATTGGATATAAGTCTATAATAGAAGTATCAAAGAAAAAATAATCAAAACCATATTCATATTTCCCTACTGTATTATCTATCGAATCAAGCGACTGTAGATAGACCTCATCAAGGGAAGATAGATTAATTCTATTACCAAATACAAGAGAATTGACGGATTCCTCGGCAATAAAGAAACGAAAATTAGAATCTGCTTTCAAACATATATCTGAATTGACAATGCCACCTATTTTTGTGCCATGTTGTCGTAGATACAGTAGCATATCATCAAGATATACCAGGGGTCTGCCAGCCTCAGAATGTGCATCACGAGTGACGGCATGAAAAAGTACATTCTGGTAAAGAGGTTGCAGTTGGTCAATTTCTGACTGTATATTTAATGAAACAACCGAAAACCCTAAAGCTTGCCAGCTATCTATCGCCACTCGCTGTTTTTCTAGATTTTTGGGTGCAATACTCGTCACAATTACTACATCATCTTTCTGATGGGATTGCCCCTCCTGCTCTCCTTTTTCAAGAATTGTGACTGTCGTTAGATCCCCGTTATCATCTTGTTGTTCCTGGGATTTTTTATTAGCAACTATCTCTCTCAGCGTCAACCTAACAATGATTGGTTCTGGTGCAGGTATTGATCGGGTGTATTCTTCTTTATCTAAAAGACGTTCCTGATTCACAACCAACTCTACTTCTTGCATATATTTATCTATATACAGTTTTGACCGCTGACCTTCATAGGATCTAAACCCACCTAAAAAGTCATCAATAGGAAATAACGACGCATACCGAGAGAAGCGTACCCAAAGTTCAAAATCACCTGCCAGTTCTAGCTGTAAATTTAGTTTGGAACCAGCTTGCTCCCAAAGGGAACGTTTCCAAAATGTACTTTCTTGTTGAATAAATCTTCGTCTTTCTCTAATTTCTTTAGTCAAGTTCAATAGATATTCTCTTGACCATTTTGGAATAGAGGATTCAAAGTAAGTAAGTCTACCATCTCGATCCCAGGCAGTGGCTCTGCCAGTTATCCACTGTATTTTTTGATGGTTATTAAAAACTGATTCGACCTTAAAAAAAGCGTTTTGATGATACTTATCATCAGAATTTAGCCAGGCCATAATTTCGCCTGTAGTTTTTTTGAAAGCATCATTAATGGCAATATATTGACCTCCATCTGGCTGACTTTGCCAGTAGCTCAAATACTTTTCATACTTTTTAATTATCTCAATTGAATTATCTTTACTACCACCATCCATAATAATATATTCAAGATTCGGATAACCCTGTTCCAAAATAGATTGAATACATTCCTCTAAAAATTCCCCTTGGTTAAAAGAAGGTGTAATTATTGATATTTTGGGAACTGATTTTTTGACAATCAGACTTACCCCCCCCCCTTGATTATTTGTTTCTATGGAACTGTTTAGTGAAGAAGATGGTATGCTTGAGATTGAATTGATACTATTAATTGATTCTTTCAAAACTTTTTTCTTCTTCTTCCATAAAACATTATATGAAAGCGGCTTGCCAAATAATTGATAGCTTTGATGAGTAACAGGTTCCCACATCATATTGTAAGCCGCTTCGGACATTACATATAGATCCCGATCTTTTTGCATTTCGGCAAATGGGATCATCTGATTAACCGTTTCAATGTTTTGAAAAATATATAGTAGAAGTTTGTTTGTCCAAACATTTGTCTGTACACCTTCTTTTTCGCTAACAACATCAAATAAATGAATAGAAAGACCCCCAGCTTTTAAAACCCGATTGATATCATCACAGACATTTTTAAAAGTTTCCTCTGTTTCTGGATAGACGTGTTCTAATGTTGAGAGACTGAATACACAATCGAAATAATTATCGGGAAGTTCAGGGCTGAAGTCTCCCATATAGGCAGAAACAAGGTGAAAACCTTGGTCATCAGAGATTTGCAATGGGCCATTACCTACCCCTTCAAACTTATCGACATTCCAGATTTCGTATTGCTGTTTCAATGCTTCAATAATACGAGAGTTCCCACCTCCAACTTCTAAAAGTTTTGAACCAGGAGGTACATTATCGATAATGAAGTTGTAGGCAAGAATATCCTGATATAACTTCAAATTGGCTAGGTTATGGTCTACCCCGATATGTTCGCCGAATCGAGGAAGTTTATAAAGGTGGCTTTGCTTTGAATATGTAAAATCTTGAAAGTCATTCCACATAGTTTTAAGATTCATATTGACCTCGTGTTTTTTTTGATTAAAGTACATACTTAATTCCCCGACTCAAGCATAAATAATTAATTTTTTCAATTTATCTCCTCTGGCACTTTATCTGAATACATCTTTTCTGAAGTCCACGCAAAACCTGATTCCTCAAAGAAAGAGGCCAGTCTTGGATAAGTATCACAAAAACTTTGTCCCCGTGAGGTATCTAGATCATTTGTAAATAACATAAAAGTTTTGAACGTTTCTATATTGCAATGATCCGGTCCCAACTCAAGGTACTCTACCATTGCCATAACATTTCCTTGATTGTGTGAAAAGCAATCATTGTTTGCGTATTCTCGCAGGCGAGATGCTGCCAGTTGCCGAGCTTTGGGAGGCATAACTAATATTGATAAGTGCCTGGGTCCATCAAGGAGCATTAGTGCAAATTTTATTTCTAGATCATCGCAAAATCTGCAAAAATTAACCATATTCAGTACATTATATATCTGAACCATAGGCACGGCAGTTAAATTAGCATTCGGTAACTTCCTCAATTTTAATATATTCTTACTAACATTCGACCAGCGCGAAGGATAGCGAATATATTCATAATCAGCCCCCATCCCATCCAGGCTTAAAGCAAAGTCGATTTGACGAAACTTAGAAAGCTTTGTCAAAAAATCATCTTTCATAATCGTACAGTTAGAGTTAAACTGTAAGGTAATATTTTTTTCCACTCCTTTCTCAATCAGAAAATCTATAATTTCTTTAACCTTGGGATTGATTAGCGGTTCACCTCCTGTAAAATAAAGCTCCTTAATAGCCTCTGACTGACCAAGAAATTCCTCAAAAATAAGAGCATCATTTTCAAACCAAGGAGCATCATTAGAAAATCGACTAAAAACTAAGTTGGAAGATTTTTTTCCTTTTTTATCGTCATATTCTCTGCAAAGCTTAATTTCCTCCACCGCTACACCAAGATTACTATCATGAAGGGTTGAAAAAGTTGGGCTAATGATGCGTATTTGTAGATTCTCCTTGACGGGAAGTGAAGTAAGATCAAATTCTTGTACACACCTTCCACGAGGGCGAATACTATCAAAAATAGTTGTACCGTTAACCATAACCTTCAGCCAGCCACCAGAATCATTATCATTAAAGTACCACAGTTTTAGAATCATAGACCGCAATTTAGTCCCGGCCTGTAGTGCTAAGTCAATAGAACCATCACCTTCAGTCCATCGTAGAGAACGCCCCTCAAGCATTTCAAAGTCACGAAAGCCTTGATATTTTACCCCTTTCAATGGATTGGGACCAATAACGACGGTGTCATCAATCCAGAATAGTAGACCAGCCTCTTGAAATTCTAAGTTCGGAGACCACTTGCTGTGAACTGGATCTTGTTCAATTTGGGAACTGTAAGAGCTATTACACATCCGACATTTCAAATTACACAAATTACCAAGATTAAATTGAATATACACCGGAAGATTGGATTCTATAAAAGAAGCAGCTATTGCTCGTTTTTTTTCTACGTCGATTGTTGTACTAAATATCTCCAACCATTTTGCATTAGATTGTGTTCTGTAGCTAACACCTATACGGGCTTCATCAGCGTAGCACCCCTGACAAGCGGAAACCCATTCACCTGAAACCATTGATTTACGAACGTTCTGCATATATTCTGAATTCCAAATATCCTTAACAGAATGTTCGTACAGCGAGTAGGGGCGACCATCACTGTCAGTAATCGAACAACTAGCCCTACAACAAATTTTGGCTGTCCCCGATGGGTTAATTTGCAAGTGTTTCCACGCCAGGACACAAAAAGTTTTACTCATGGAGTTTTACTCATGGAATTTATAGGGTCTTGTGTTTTCGTACCGATTGGTGCTACCCTAGCATAGGTTTTGATAGAAATCAACTCTTTTTAACCACTATAGCAATCCTAAATCATTTGTAAAAATATGTAGGGGTAGTGCTAAGAGTGCCTACCCCAGCCAAGGCGTGGCAACCACGGGGGGTTTGCCCCTACAAGAATTACACGAATCATTTAGGATTGCTATATAATCTATAACAGCCGCGTTTAGGGTCATAGAAAAGTTCGGTCAATGGGAAACTCAGAGGCTTCAGCCCAAGCCTGAGAGGGAAACGAGAAGGTGGACTCCAGTCAAGAGTGAATCCCCTTGACAAGTGCGTATATCAATGGCATTATCTATACATAATGCCCGTAAAGCGGTTTCCCGGCTGTTGTTTTTTGATTTGATACATTAAATTATGAGCGATTTGATTACAGGTGATGAATTACTGCAGAAGACTTACCACAAGCTGGGAGAGGCTTTAGAACAGTTAGGGCGTTGGGAAGAGGCAGTGGGAGCCTATCAGCGTAGTATAGAACTTAATGGCAATTCTTCGTTTTCCTATGAAAGTTTAGGCAATCTGTTGGCAGAAAAAGGTCAGTTTGATCTGGCCATCGGGATGTATAGGACTGCAATTAGATTGAATCCTAGTTTTCATGGTTACCATTATCATCTGGCTCAGGCTCTAATTGGAAAAAAAGATTATCAAAATGCGATCGCAGAACTGTTATCATGTATTGATAAAAATTTTCAACATTACCCCTCGTATGATTTAATAGGAGACTTGTTGATTCAACAAGGACAAGAGGCGCAATTGATTCAACTATACAGGCAAGGCTTGTTAGCGATGAGGCATTGTTCTACAGACTATCAAAAAATAATACAAAAAATATCTGATTTGGGTTTAGACGAAGAAAAAATTTTTAACGATAGTTTTCTCAAGGATCTTCAGGTTATCAGTGACTTTTGGGAGCCTCATCAATCGGTTGGCAAAAGAGATGAGTGGATTCTAATTGAGCTTCATGCTACTGGTGATTTTGGTGTGTATGTGACTGGATGGAATTTGCTAGCAGCTAAATGTTTACAAAAATTGTATGGATATAGAATGGCAGCATTCCTGGCTTGGGGATATGACCATCACCTTAAGCAATTATTGATATCTTTTGGTGTAGAAAAATTTATTATTAGCCATGGTGATTACGGTTTAATTGATCGTCAAAAATCTCAGCTAGAAAAGTTTTCACAAGAGGCTAATAGCGAAAATTTCAAATATTTACTGCAAGATTTCAAGTGTGAGGATTTACATATTGGAGACCTAGTGTACGATCTATTAATCAGACAAGGATTAATGAGTACACCAATTCTTGACCAAAGGGTAATGGCTGAATTAGAGTCTCACTGTCTAGCATATAATTTCTGGAAAATTTTTCTGGACAGTTGCAAAGTTAAATTTTTAATTAGCAGTCATGCAACTGTTTACATTCAAGGATTGATATCGCGTTTAGTAGCCACTGCAAAAGGCATAGTTTTGGAGGGAGGTGGTCCGGGTATAACTAGATATGAAACTGTTGATGAACTCTATGATGGTCGGTTCTTTATTTCTGAACAATTGTTTCTTTATTTTTGGAATCATCATAGACATGAGTCTGCTGCAATTGGAAGAGAACTTCTGGAAAATACAACTGGCATAAAGCTATCTGATGCGAGCTTAATGTATGAAACTAAGGCTTATAAGGATAAAAAAGTTTACACTCATCTAGAATTTTGTGAGCAATTGAATTTAGATCCCTCTCTGCCTATCGTAATTGTGGCATCCCATGTTTTTAATGATTGTCCACACTGGACTCGTGATCGACTTTTTGTAGATTATTATGAAGCTCTCGTAGAAACCTTAAAAATTTGTTCTCAAATTGACTCTGTAAATTGGATCGTTAAAGAACATCCCGAAGTAGGCAACATTTCAATGGGTTATAATGTAGATAAAACAGCAAAAGAATTGGTAAATAATGAGTATAGTTCGTATCAACATATTAAGTTAGCTCCCGATGATATAAGTAATATATCAATTATAGATTTTGGTCATGCCGTAATTACTGTCAGTGGAACAATAGCTCATGAGTTAGCCTGTTTTGGAATACCTTCTATATTGTCTGGTTCTTCTAGTTATTCTCAATGTGGCTTTACCAATAATCCTCAATCAGTGGATGAGTACAAATCTCTGTTATATACTATTCATAAGCAAGACAAACTTTCTCCTGAAAAGATTGAAAAAGCGTATGTAGCCTATGCAATATTATATCATTACACGAGACCAGCAGGAAAAGGCAATTTGGATTTAGGCTGGGGAGAGCCGTGGGTTGTAGCGGAGAATTTGGCAAATAAGATAAAAAGCAACGAAATTGGAACCGTAGAGGAAGACACATTTTTTAAGAACTTTATGACTCAGATTCTTATGAAAAAGAAAGAGTCACTTAGATTTGATGACCTTCTGGGTTATTGATCATGTAATAATTAATGTTAACTTAATTGAGACTTGATAGAAACTGTTATAAGTCCACAAAAAATCACTGACCAATAAACAAATCATGTTCCAAAACAAATCAATCCTCATCACAGGCGGTACTGGTTCCTTCGGGAAACAATGCGTAGAAACCCTACTCAATCAGCACCAACCTAAAAAAATTATTGTCTACTCCCGAGATGAACTCAAGCAATATGAAATGGCGCAAAAATTGGACTCCCCAATTATGCGCTACTTCATAGGAGATGTCAGGGATGAAAAACGTTTAGCACTGGCTATGCGAGAAGTCGATTATGTCATCCATGCCGCCGCACTTAAGCACATTCCAGTAGCAGAATACAATCCAATGGAGTGCATTAAGACCAACATTAATGGGGCGGATAACGTCATTAATGTGGCTCTGGAACAAGGGGTTGACAAAGTGATTGCTCTATCTACCGATAAAGCCGTTAATCCCATTAACCTTTATGGAGCGACAAAACTAGCCGCAGATAAGTTATTTGTTGCAGCTAATAACCTCGCTGGAGAGCGGAAAACTCGCTTTTCTGTTGTCCGCTATGGTAATGTTTTGGGATCAAGGGGTTCGGTTGTCCCTTTTTTCCAGAAATTGATTCAAGAGGGCGCGACTGAAATCCCAATTACAGACCCACGGATGACTCGGTTTTGGATTACCCTCAATCAAGGCATTGATTTCGTCCTCAAGAATTTTACGAGGATGCAAGGAGGAGAAATTTTTGTCCCTAAAATCCCTTCTATGAAAATGACGGATATGGCAGAAGCTCTAGCACCTGGTGTCCCTCATCAAACTGTGGGCATTAGACCGGGTGAAAAACTCCATGAAGTCATGTGTCCCGTTGAGTCCTCCCACTTAACTTTAGAATTTGATGACCATTATGTAATTACGCCCACCATTGAATATTCCTATAGCCTTGATTATCCTACTAATGCTTTAGGCGAGCATGGGATTTCTGTGGCTCCAGATTTTGTTTATAGTTCAGATATAAATCAAGAATGGTTGACTGCGACCCAGTTATTAGAGATGCTCAAGCCATGAATCAGTTTATCCCCTATGGTCGCCAAGATATATCTCAAGCCGATATTGATGCTGTGGTTGAGGTGTTGCGCTCGGACTGGATTACTCAAGGCCCGGCGATAGAAAGATTTGAGAAATCAGTCGCTGAGTATTGTGGGGCTAAGTATGCAGTGGCGGTTTCCAGTGCAACGGCCGGTTTGCACATAGCTTGCTTGGCAGCAGGTTTAAGTGCAGGCGATGTCCTCTGGACTTCTACGAATACCTTTGTAGCCTCAGCCAACTGTGGGTTATACTGTGGTGCAGATGTCGATTTTGTCGATATTGACCCCCATACTTACAATCTGAGTGTGGAAGTGCTAGAGCAGAAACTCACTCATGCTGAACTAGAGGGAAAACTGCCGAAAGTGGTGGTTCCCGTTCATTTTGCGGGACAGTCTTGCGAGATGGAAAGGATTTTAGCCCTGTCACGAAAGTATGGTTTTACTATTCTGGAGGATGCGTCTCATGCTATTGGGGCTAGATATCAGGATAATCCTGTCGGAAGTTGTTTATTTTCCGATATGGCCGTGTTCAGCTTCCATCCTGTAAAAATTATCACCACAGGGGAAGGGGGAATGGTAGTGACCAATCGAGCAGATTTATACGAAAAGCTGATTCGGTTGCGGACACATGGGATTACCCGCAACCCCGAGTTAATGAGAGGTGAGTCTCACGGGTTGTGGTACTACCAGCAGCTAGAGTTGGGATTCAACTACCGGATGACGGACATTCAGGCAGCATTGGGCGCGAGTCAGATGCAAAGGCTAGATGAGTTTGTGTCGTGTCGTAGGCTGTTGGCAGAAGGTTATAATAGCTTGTTGCAGGATTTTCCCTTAGTTTTACCTTGGCAACATCCTGATACTGAGTCGAGTTGGCATCTGTATGTAATTCGGCTGAAGCTAGATAAAATTGGTAAAACTCATCGACAAGTATTTGAGGAATTACGAGCAGCCAAAATAGGAGTAAATTTGCACTATATTCCTGTACATATTCAACCTTATTATCAAAACTTAGGTTTTAAAGTTGCTGATTTTCCAGAAGCAGAAAAATATTATCAAGAAGCTATTAGTCTTACAATGTACTATAGCTTAACAAAAGCAAACCAAGAGCGAGTTGTAGCTGTTCTTAGAGATATTTTTACATGAAAACTGTGATTATCGTTCAAGCAAGAATGACATCTACCCGTTTACCCGGAAAGGTACTTAAGCAGGTATTGGGAAAACCTTTGCTCGAATACCAGATTGAAAGACTACAACGAGTGAAGCTGGCAAATGAAATAGTCATTGCTACTACCACTAATGAAACAGATGAAGCCATGGTTGAATTATGTAACCGTCTTGCTGTTGCTTACTTTCGGGGTTCGGAAGAAGATGTGTTAGGAAGATATTATCAAGCAGCTACGGCACACAAAGTAGATATAGTGGTTCGGGTAACTTCCGACTGTCCTTTAATTGACCCTAAAGTTATCGATGAGGTGATTAATTTATATCTTAAAAATCAATCCAACTATGATTATGTTTCTAACTCCTTAGAAAGAACTTATCCCAGAGGGATGGATACTGAAGTGTTTTCTTTTTCAACATTGCAACAGGCTTTTTTGGAAGCGACAGCACCATCAGATCGCGAGCACGTAACTCCGTTTATTCACCGACAACCAGCACGATATCGTTTGGGTCATGTTATTTACTCTGAAGATTGTAGTCACCATAGATGGACAGTAGATACCCCCGAAGATTTTGAGTTGATTCAGAAAATAATCGAAGAAATTTATCCTAGAAAACCTAATTTTACGTTAGAAGATTGCTTGAGTTTACTAAAAAATCATCCAGAGTGGTACATTATTAATAGTCATGTAAGTCAAAAAAACTATGATAAATAAATCAACACAACCCGAAGATGTGAATTTCGTGACAGAACAAGAAAAATTTTGGAGCCAAGAATTTGGAGATGAATATACTCATCGGAATCAAGGAGATAGCTTAATTGCTCGGAACTTAGCCTTATTCAGTAAAATTTTTTCTCAGACTCAAAAAATAAATTCATTGATTGAATTTGGAGCCAATAGAGGACTGAATATAGAAGCCATAAAAAAGCTATTGCCTGAGTTAGAAGTATCTGCGGTTGAGATTAACAATTTAGCAGTTGAAGAACTCAGAAAAATAGAAGGGATGGAGTTAGAAATCTACCCTCAATCAATTTTAGATTTCAACCCAATACGGGTTTGGGATTTTGTACTAATCAAAGGGGTACTAATTCATATTAACCCTAATTGTTTAGAACAAGTTTATGATCGATTGTACGAAAGCAGCGATCGCTATATTTGTCTTGTTGAATACTATAATCCTACTCCAGTTGAGATAACTTACAGGGGTCATCAAGGCAAGTTATTTAAGCGAGATTTTGCAGGGGAACTGCTGGATCGGTTTAAAAATTTGCAACTTTTGGATTATGGATTCGTCTATCACCGGGATATCCACTTTCCTCAAGACGATTTAACTTGGTTTTTGCTAGAAAAAATTTCCTAAAGGAGATACTTCAATGATTCGATATTGTAATTGTTGCGTGATGCCAGAAACTAAGCCCGATTTGTTCATTGATGAAGAGGGAGTTTGTAGTGCCTGCCGTAATATGGAGAAGCGGCAAGCGGTTGATTGGGAATCTCGAAAACAAGAGTTACTAAAGGTACTTGATCGCTATCGGTCAAAAGATGGAAGTAACTACGACTGTATTGTTCCAGTTAGTGGTGGCAAGGATAGCCATTTTCAAGTAATCAGGATGCTGGAACTTGGCATGAATCCTCTATGTGTAACTTCCACAACCGATAAATTGTCGGATATTGGAAGGCGTAATATTGAGAACTTGAAAAACTTGGGAGTTGACTACATTGAGGTGACAGTTAACCCATCAGTGCGACGAACCATTAATAAGTTAGCCCTAACTCAGATTGGTGATATTTCTTGGCCGGAACACGTTGTTATCTTTACTATTCCTGTGCGGATTGCTATACAATTCAATATTCCTTTAATCATTTGGGGAGAAAATCCTCAGAATGAATATGGGGGGCCGGCTAGTGCCACAGAAAACAATACGCTGACGAGAAGATGGTTGGAAGAGTTTGGAGGATTGTTAGGACTGCGGGTTTCTGATTTGATTGGCCAGGAAGGAATTGAAGGAAAACATCTGATTCAATATAGTTATCCTTCAGATGAAGATTTGCAAAGGGTAGGATTAACTGGCTTGTTTTTAGGTTACTACTTGCCTTGGGATGGTTATCAGAATGCTCTGTATGCACAAGCTCACGGTTTTGAGACTTATCACAAACCAGTAGAAGGTTCTTTGGTTAATTACGAAAATCTTGACAATTATCAAACGGGAATTCATGATTATTTCAAATTCTTGAAATATGGCTTTGGGCGGGCAAGTGACCTAGCTTGTTTGCATATTCGGAGGGGGCGATTGTCGAGACAAGATGCTATTAAGTTACTAAGAATGCACGATGGTAAGTTTCCTTGGGTATATCTTGGTTGTCATATTGAGGAAATCTTGAAAGACGTTGATATGACTTTAGATGAGTTTATCCACATTTGCGATCGCTTCACAAATAAAAAATTGTTTGTTTGTGACTCTCGCGGCAATCTGGTGAAAGATAAAGACGGAAATCTGACTAAGATTAACTACGATAACCTAGATTAGGTAATACCCATGAAAAAGGTAGTAATTACTGATTATGGAATGGGTAATCTTGATTCTGTTGCCCGCGCTGTACAAGAATGTGGGGGCCACCCTGTGATTAGCCAAAAAGCCGAGGATTTTCAAGAAGCCCACTATATTATTCTTCCTGGAGTTGGGGCTTTTGCCACTGGCATGAACCATCTCTGCGCTTCCGGCTTAAATGAAATCTTACACGAACAAGTCATCAATCAAGGTATTCCTTTTTTGGGGATTTGCTTAGGGATGCAGCTTTTAGCGACAAAGGGTTGGGAAGGAGGAGAAACTCAAGGGCTAGGGTGGATTGATGGAGAAGTTAAACGGCTAGAACCCGATCTACCAGATATCCGAATTCCCCATGTTGGCTGGAATGAAGTGATGTTTAATAAACCTTCACCCTTGTTGGACGGAATTACTACGGGTAAAGATTTTTATTTTGTCCATAGCTATCACTTTTTATGTAAACATCCGCAAAAGGCGATCGCCCATACCCCTTACTGTGGTAACTTTGTCTCTGCCGTAAACAAAGACAATATATTTGGTGTTCAGTTTCACCCGGAAAAGAGCCAACGTTTAGGATTTCAAGTCCTCAAAAATTTTCTCTCCCTTTAAATTTTTATGCTAAAAATCCGCGTAATGCCCACCTTATTGTTTAAAAATTTTGGTCTAGTTAAGAGTGTGCAGTTCGATAGCTGGCGGCGAATTGGCAGCGTTATGCAGGCTGTCAAAGTTTATAATTTGCGCGAAGTGGATGAATTGGTATTTTTAGACATTAGTGCAACTCCAGATGGGCATCCTCCTGATTTTGAGACCGTTGATGAAATAGCAGATGAATGCTTTATGCCCCTAACCGTAGGGGGGGGTGTGCGCTCTGTAGCGGATGTTAGACGCTTATTGCAAGTCGGTGCTGACAAAGTTGCTATCAATACTGCCGCCGTACAAAATCCAGAACTGATTCATCTAGCAGCCCAACAGTTTGGTTCTCAGTGTGTTGTAATTTCGATTGATGTCAAGAAACATTCAAATGGTACTTATGAAGTCTTGACTCATGGTGGAACTCAACCGACTGGGAAAGACCCAGTAAGATGGGCAAAGGAAGTGGAATCTTTGGGTGCGGGGGAAATCCTCTTGACATCAATTGATCGGGATGGAACGATGACAGGTTATGATACAGAGTTGACAAAAAATATTAGTCATGCAGTCTCGATTCCAGTTATTGCATCGGGGGGGGCTGGTAGTTATCAAGATATGGCTTCAGTTTTGCTAGAAGGAAGAGCCTCGGCCGTTGCTGCTGCGAGTATTTTCCACTTTACTCAGCAGACTCCTTTGGAAGCCAAGCATTTTTTAAACCGTCTGGGATTAAACGTCCGGCTATAATTTTTTATATATCGAGTAATCGAGGTTTTTTTTCATGCACTCAGAACACATTTGTCCTTTTTCTAAAGTGAATAGTATTTAAGTGAGGTATATACGGTGACAAGTAATACGGAAAATACAGATAGATTGAGAACGCTCATTCAAAAAATGAGACTAGCCTATCAGCGCGGTGAGAATGCTATGGCGTGTGCTAGGGAAATCCTTGGCGGATCGGAAAACTCTTTAATTGCTACACTAATTTCGTATGATTTGCAAGCAGGCTCCTACATTTCTGCGGTTAAAAATAATCCAGAATTTCAAGAACGTTGGTGTCACCAAGTTGCAAGCATTATCAACCCATTAATTAAAGACAAAAAACAATTTACATTGTTGGAAGTTGGTTGTGGTGAGGCACCTTGCGTGGTGTACTTGAAAAACTTTCCTATGTGCCAGAGTATTCTCCAGGAATAACTGACGGTACTATAAACTGATTTTTGTAGCTGTGAGGAGGCAGTCGTTAATGCAAGTCGTTTTTCGGGTCGATGCTTCTACACAAATAGGCACAGGCCATGTCATGCGCTGCTTGGCTCTCGCTCAGGCATGGCAAGATCCCCCCCAAGGGCAGGCTATTTTTATCATGGTAAATCCTATCCCTGCCTTAGAAGAACGCCTCAAATCAGAAGGAATGGAAGTTGTCCACTTGACCCCAGAACCAGGTAGTTTAGAGGATGCCCAGGAAACATCTGCACTCGCTCATCAGTTCCCAGCGAATTGGGTGGTGGTGGATGGGTATCATTTCGGTGCAGAATATCAGAAAACCATCAAAGATTCTGGATTACGTCTATTATTTATTGATGATTACGGACACGCGGAACATTATTATGCTGATTTTGTCCTCAATCAAAATATCTCTGCTGACGAGCAATGGTATAACAACCGAGAACCGTATACTCAGCTACTGCTTGGCAGTCGTTACGCGCTATTGCGACGGGAGTTCTGGCAGTGGCGCGGTTGGCAACGAACAGTGCCACCAGTAGCTAAAAAAGTTTTAGTGACTTTGGGAGGTGCAGACCCTGATAATATTACACTGAAAGTCATCCAGTCTTTGCAGATTGTGGAAGTGGAGGAACTAGAGGTAGTCGTCGTTGTCGGGGGAAGTAACCCACACTATGAGAGTCTAAAAATGGCTGTGCAGGATTCACGTTATCCCATCCGGTTGCAACAGAATGTAACCAATATGCCGGAGTTGATGGCTTGGGCAGATGTGGTAATTTCTGCTGGAGGTACTACTTGCTGGGAATTAGCTTTTATGGGTTTGCCGAGTATTTTACTGATTTTGGCAGATAATCAGAGGGCGATAGCTGAAAAACTAGCAACTCTCAACCTAGCAGTTAATCTGGGTTGGCATCAAGATGTTAAAGAGCAAGAAATTGCCTCTACACTCTCTCAACTTTTGCAATCAGCAGAACAGAGAGCCAAAATAATTAAAGTTACCCAACAAATAGTAGATGGAGAAGGAAGCTCAAAAATTGTAAGGAATTTAGAAGCCAATTCTATCCAACTAAGACCTTTAATAGAAGACGATTGTGAAATTCTGTGGGATTGGGCCAATGATCCAGTTATTCGTTCCGTATCATTTTCCTCAGAATCTATCTCTTGGACAGATCATGTTCAGTGGTTCACCTCCAAATTATGCGCTCAGAATTGCGTTTTTTATATTGCCCTTAACCCAGATAATGTACCCATTGGACAAGTGCGCTATGATATTACCCAGAAAGAAGCAACTATTTCTTTGGCACTGGCAGAATCTTTTAGAGGAAAAGGCTATGGTAGTAACTTAATTTTATTAGGCTGCAAGAAACTGGGTCAAAATTCACTCATTGAAAGAATTAATGCTTATATAAAACCCGATAACTTAGCATCTATAAGAGCTTTTTTGAAATCTGGTTTTAAAGAAGTAGGAAAAGAAATAGTTTACGATCAAGAAGCCTTACATTTAATTAAAAATTTATAATCTAAATTGATGATGCAAAAACCGATTCTAATTGCAGATAAAAGAGTAGGTAATACTTTTCCCCCCTTTATTATTGCCGAAATGTCTGGCAATCACAATCAATCCTTAGAAAGAGCCTTAGAAATCGTAGAAGCGGCAGCCAGAACAGGCGCACATGGCCTCAAGCTGCAAACCTACACCGCCGATACGATGACCTTGGACATAAAGGAAGGGGAGTTTTTGATTGATGACCCCAACAGCTTATGGTACGGTTATAGTCTATACGAACTCTACCAGCAAGCACATACCCCTTGGGAATGGCACGAACCCATCCTGAAACGCTGTAAAAAATTGGGCATCATTGGCTTCAGCACCCCCTTTGATGCCACCGCTGTTGACTTCTTGGAGTCCTTGGAAGTCCCATGCTACAAAATCGCCTCGTTTGAAAATACCGATTTGCCCCTAATTCGCCAAGTCGCCAGCACCGGAAAACCCATGATAATTTCTACGGGTATGGCTACAGTAGCCGAATTAGATGAAACCGTCAGAACCGCCAGGGACGCGGGGTGTGAGGATATCATTTTACTCAAATGCACCAGCACCTATCCCGCAACCCCAGAAAACAGCAATCTTCTGACCATTCCTCATTTACGGGAACTCTTTGGAGTACAAGTTGGTCTATCTGACCACACAATGGGCATTGGTGCCCCAGTTGCCAGTGTTGCCCTGGGTGCTACCGTAATTGAAAAGCACTTTACCCTACGTCGTGCTGATGGGGGTGTTGATGCCGCATTTTCAATGGAACCCGAAGAAATGGCACAACTTGTGGTAGAATCTGAAAGAGCTTGGCAAGCCTTGGGTCAGGTTCAGTATAGACCAATAAATGCTGAGAAAGCATCTTTAGTTTTCCGGAGATCCCTTTATGTTGCCAAGGATATGAAAGCAGGAGAAGTATTTACACCAGAGAATCTTAAAGCAGTCCGGCCGGGGTTGGGTTTGCCTCCCAAATACTACGATGTCCTGCTAGGTCAACGGGTTGGGCGAGCAGTCAAAGCTGGTACACCTGCATCTTGGGAATTATTGAAATAGTTCAAGCATACAAAACCCTTGTAGCTTTATGAAAATTGTTGCAACGATTGAAGCTCGAATGACTTCCTCGCGCTTGCAAGGCAAGGTACTTTTGCCAGCCCAGGGGAAACCCATGCTTTATCATTTGGTAAACCGATTAAAAGCCGTTCCTTCGATTAATGAAATTGTTTTGGCAACTACCATTAATGCAACGGATGATGTCTTGATTGACTTTGCCAAACAAGAAAGCATCTTGTCCTATAGAGGTAGCGAAAAGGACGTGATGTCTCGGGTCATTGGAGCAGCAGAAACTGCTGATGCCGATGTAATTGTAGAAATTACAGGTGATTGCCCAATAATTGACCCAGACCTGGTTGAGCAGACCATTCAAATGTATTTGCATCATGAAGCAGCCTACGCCAGCAACACCCACATATCCAGTTACCCAGATGGCATGGATACTCAGGTTTTTTCCCTAGAGTCCCTCAAGCGTTCCGCTGCAATGACTGATACTCCATTAGATCACGAACATGTGTCTCTTTATATGAGAAATCATCCAGAAATTTTTCCCCATGTACATCTCATCGCACCTCCATCCTTACGTTGGCCTAGTTTAGGTTTAACCTTAGACGAACAGGCTGATTACCTTTTGTTGAAAAAAATTATCGAGACATTAAACCCGAAAAATCCTCTATTTAGTTGTCTGGATACAATCCAGTTACTCAAACAAAACCCTGATTGGCTAGAGATTAATCGTCATGTAGTTCGGAAAGGTAACACATGAGTTTTCGCACATTAGTCGTAGGATTGGGGCAGATTGGCATGGGTTACGATCTCAATCACGATCCAAATCGTTTCGTTTTGACCCATACGCGCTCCTTCCAAATTCATCCTAGTTTTGAACTCGCTGGTGGTGTCGATTCCAACCCAGAACGCACTAGCTTGTTTCAAACAAAATACTCATGTCCCGGTTATGCCAGTTTAGAAGCAGCCTTGATTGATGTTGAACCAGATATAGTTGCAATTTCAACCCCCACAGCCCAGCACCATCAAACAGTTAGCACAGTTCTCAAGACGATTAAACCGAAAGCCATACTCTGTGAAAAACCTCTTGCTTATGATTTAGACGAAGCAAAAGCGATCGTAGCCGATTGTGAAGCTCAAGGTGTGAAGCTCTATGTCAATTATATGCTTCGTTCAGAGCAGGCAGTATTCGATATCAAAAAACGTATTAATAATGGTTGCATTTCTCAACCCATCAAAGGAGTAAGTTGGTACTCGAAGGGTCTACTGAACAACGGCTCACATTTCTTTAACTTGTTACAGTATTGGTTAGGAAAAGCCATCGACTTTAAGGTTATTGATGGAGGAAGATTATGGGACGATATTGACCCAGAGCCAGACGTACAAGTAAATTTTGAGTTAGGAACCGTTGTTTTTCTAGGTGCACGAGAGGAAAATTACTCGCACTACAACATTGAGTTAATTGCTGGTAACGGACGCTTACGTTACGAACAAGGTGGTTCTCAGGTTTTTTGGCAAGAAGTTATTGCCGATTCAACCCATGAGGGCTATCGAATTCTCAACCCAGTCCCTGAAACGATAAACTCGAATTTAAACCAAATTCAGTGGTATATTGCTGACCAATTGTCAATTAGTCTTATGGGGCAAGAAGCTCAAATTTGTTCTGGGAAAGATGCTCTAGAAACTCAAGAAACGATTAATCGGATTGTAACAAACTTATGAAAAACAATAGTTTTACAGATAAGCTGGCTCTTTTAGGTGGTTCTAAAACTATCGCTCACCCGTTCAAACGCTATAACCCGATTGGCTCTGAAGAGGTGGCCGCTGCTATGCAGGTGGTAGAAAGCGGTGTTCTATCAAAGTTTCTAGGATGTTGGGATCCTGATTTCTATGGTGGTCCTAAAGTACAGGAATTTGAGCGTGCTTGCGAGAGGTATTTTGAGGTTAAGCACGCGATTACGGTTAACTCTTGGACATCCGGTCTGATTGCAGCCGTGGGAGCAATTGGAATTGAGCCGGGTGATGAAGTAATCGTTAGTCCGTGGACAATGTGTGCAAGTGCAACAGCAATTCTACATTGGAATGCTATTCCCGTTTTTGCTGATATTGAGCCAGAAACTTTTAATTTAGACCCAAAATCAGTTGAGGCTAACATCAGCCCTTACACGAAAGCAATCATGGCTGTTGATATCTTCGGTCACTCAGCTAATCTGGATGCATTAATGGAGATCGCGACCAGATATCATTTGAAGGTTATTTCAGATACCGCCCAAGCTCCGGGTGCTTACTATAAAGGGAAGTATGCTGGCACGGTGGCTCATGTTGGTGGCTATAGCCTCAACTACCATAAGCATATCCACACGGGTGAAGGAGGGATTCTTGTCACTGATGACGACGATATTGCTGAGCGTCTACAGCTTATCCGCAATCATGCTGAGGCAGTGGTGGGTGATAAGGGAACTAAGAACCTTGCTAATATGATCGGATATAACTTCCGGCTAGGGGAAATTGAGTGTGCGCTCGGTATCGAACAGCTCAAAAAGTTAAAAAGTTTTGTGGCTACGCGACAGCGTGCCGCAGAGCGTTTAAGTCTAGGTCTACAGGGATTAAAAGGATTGCGGACTCCTATCGTTAAGCCTGAGTGTACCCATGCCTATTACGTCTATCCAATGGTGCTGGACGTAGATTTTCTAGGTGTAAGTCGTGATCGAATTTATGAAGCTTTGGTGGCTGAAGGAATTGAAGGGCTTGCACCGGGTTATACTAACCTACACCTATTGCCCATGTATCAACAAAAGATAGCCTATGGTTCTAAAGGTTTTCCTTGGACATCTGACATTTGCCATCGCGACGTGGATTACAGTCAAGGCATTTGTCCCGTAGCCGAAGAATTACAGGCGAATCAATATCTCGGATATGAGATGTGTTTAAGTGATTTGAGCGATGATGATGTAGACTTAATTGTTCAAGCTTTTATAAAAGTATGGGAGCAGATGGAGTTATTGCGATGATCTATACACTTAACGATCAATATTATGTTCGCCCTCTTAGGCTAAGTGATCTAGAGGGTGACTATCCACTTTGGTTTGAGGATCAGGAGGTTTGCCAATTTAATGCTCATGGAAAATTCTTTAAAACCATCGACTATTTTTGTCAGTATATAGAGACAATTAATTTAGAAAATAAAGTCGTGTGGGCTATTTGCCATCAAGCAGACGGGCACATTGGTAACATCTCCTTGCAAGAAATATCAATGATCAATAGAAATGCCGAGTTTGCCATCATTATCGGCAACAAAAAGCATTGGGGACAAGGTATAGGAAAGCTGGCTGGGTTAAAATTGATTCAACATGGGCTATACAAGTTAAATCTTGAGCGTATTTATTGTAATACGGCGGACACGAATCAAGCCATGAAAGCATTAGCTATTTCACTAGGAATGATCCAAGAAGGATGCCGTCGAAAACACCTATTTATAGAGGGTGAATGGGTGGACGTGGTGGAATATGGCTTGCTTCGTGAAGATGCTAAGGGTGAAAAAATTGTCTATTAAAAATGCAATGCAAAAATCAATAGTATGTATTATTAGTCATGATGCTGGTGCCGCAGAAATTCTAGCAAGTTATGTTGCCCAAAATAAGTTAGACAGCCTGTTTGTTTTGGCAGGCCCGGCGATCGCAGTTTTCGAGCGGCGAATAGGGAAGATTGATATTGTTGAGCTTGAGGAAGCTCTACTGTCCTGCGATTGGTGTCTCTGTGGTACAAGTTGGGAGGCTGATTTAGAATGGCAGGCAATTCATCAAGCTAGGGATGCCCATAAACGTGTTGTTGTTTTTCTAGATCATTGGGATAACTATCGTGATCGTTTCATTCGCCAGGGAATCGAGCATCTTCCTGATGAAATTTGGGTAGGTGACTCCTATGCACAAACTCTTGCATCTCAGATATTCCTAAACACGCCGCTCAAAGTAGTGGAGAATCCCTACTTCCAAAATATTCAGCATCAACTCAAGCATTTCCCCCAGACTGAAGCCTCTACCGCTAATGGACTCAAGATACTTTATGTCTGTGAACCGATTGCCGAATACGGTCTTAGAAAATATGGTGACGAGCGGTACTGGGGGTATACAGAATATGATGCCCTTTCATACTTCCTGGAGAATCTAGCCATTTTTGGTCAGCCAGTTAACAAGGTGACAATTCGACCCCATCCATGTGAGTCTCTAGACAAATATAAATACGCACAAGACCTATTTGGTGACTTGGTTGTTCAGGGTGGACAAAAAACTTTAATAGAGGAAATTAGCCAATGTTCAGTTGTTGTTGGTTGCGAAACAATGGCGATGATAGTAGGGATTTTAGCCAATCGAAGAGTCATTAGCTGTATTCCTCCAGGAGGCAAACCATGTTCTCTTCCTCATCAAGAGATAGAACACTTGTCTCAATTACTGAAAATCAAAAGGTAGTGCCTGTGAAGTAATGATATAGACTATGAAGAGTCGTTAGTCCCTTCAGGCATCATGTCCCTATGTCGCCAATGATCGAGAAACACTTCCCCCTCTCGCCTGCCGATGGCGGCGTAGACTCCACATTTTCCATGGAACCCGCAGAAATAGCCCAACTTGCAAAGGCAAACCCATGATAATTTATACAGGGATGGCCACCGTAGCCGAATTAGATGAAACCGTCCGAACCGCTTCAGAAGCAATTCCTCCTTTGCGGGAACTCTTTAACGTGCAAGTAAGTATTATGAGATGCTGCTGGGTCGTCGGGTGACTCAACCTGTTAAAAAAGGAACTCCTGTAAGTTGGGATTTGCTGCTTTAGAGTCAGTCAGAAAACAGGCGTTGCACAATGATAATAGGATCACGCAGGTAGGGGTACGGAGCGGGCTAATAAAAAAAGTTTCACTAAACTTGCCTTAATCTTTCCGTTCGTTTCAACTGCGAAATCGTCATCAGGAAGTTACTTAATAACACATTATTTAGCACTTACTTCGATTAAGTCGAGGTTGAATCAGCCTTTTCCACTCTTCTGAATTTGTCAATGCGTAGCTATCAAAATCATGGCCCTTTTCTGATGAAAATTTAGCAAAGCTTTCCAACCAGTTGATTACAGACTCGGTTCGTGAGAGTGGTGTCAATTTCAAAGACTCCTGCAAACACTGTTGCATTTTCTTTAAATCGTCACTTTGATAAGCATACCACGCATCCCATACCAGCAATTTATACTCAGTTGCAGTTGTTGACTGTGGTTCAGTGGTTACATACTGATTTTGTAACCGAGCCCTGACTAATTCTACCTGAGTCTGAGAGAATTGAGATTGTAATTGTTCTAATTCCTGCTGATTTTGAGAGAACTGAGATTGTAATTGTTCTAATTCCTGCTGATTTTGATGCAGTTGAGACTGAGACTGTTCTAATTCCTGCTGATTTTGATGCAGTTGAAACTCGGACTGTTCTAATTCGGCCTGAGTTTGAGAGAATTGAGACTGGTACTGTTCCAATTCCCCTTGAAGTTGGTGAATTTGAGAGTCAGCCCGTTTTAATTCACTTTTATCCTCATGTATTTGAGACTGAAACTTTTTCAACACAGTCTGACTTTGTTTCACATCCAACTGAGACTGTTCCCATTCCCCTTGAAGATGGTATAATTGATGGTAAACTCGCTTTAACTCATTTTTATTTTGATAAAGTTGTGATTGAGACTCTCTCAAGAGGCCCTGGGTTTCGTCCACTTGCGACTGGGACTGCCGGAAGAGGCTCTGGGTTTCGTCTACTTGCGACTGGGACTGCTGCAATTGAGATTTAATCTGATGGAGTTCAGATTGGCTCTTGGCTAATTCAGCCTGAGTCTGGTGCAGTTGAAAGCGACCTCTTTCTTCTTCCCACTGAGATTGATAAAGTTGGGACTTGGTTTGTGACAATTCTGTTTTAGTCTCGTGTAGTTTACCTTGAGACTGTTCTAATAGTGCATGAGTTTGGTGCAGTTGTTCCTGAAACTGTTCAGCTATAGCCTGAAATTCACCTAACTCCTCTTTACACTCCTGTAATTCCCCCTGAGTTTGATGCAGTTGAGACTGGGACTGTTCTAACTCCCCCTGAGTTTGATGCAGTTGAGACTGGGACTGTTCTAACTCCCCCTGAGTTTGATGCAGTTGAGACTGGGACTGTTCTAACTCCCCCTGAGTTTGATGCAGTTGAGACTGGGACTGTTCTAACTCCCCCTGAGT
>NZ_JAUBUB010000006.1:0-18265 GCF_036705265.1 Microcoleus sp. B4-C2 | reverse complement strand
AACTCCCCCTGAGTTTGATGCAGTTGAGACTGGGACTGTTCTAACTCCCCCTGAGTTTGATGCAGTTGAGACTGGGATTGAGAACGAAGCTGCTGTAATTCTCCCTTATGCTGCTCCAATTCTTCTCTCAACAAATGTAACTGAAACTTATAAACTTCTGCTTCTTCAGATGCAGGAATTTTGTCAACGTTATCTCCTGTGCCAATATTAGTCGAGTTTGACGCGCTTATTTCATAATAAGGGCGGCAAATTTTCCGAACTTCGTCCTCTGGCAAAGTCAACTTTCTAAAACTAATAATATTTCCATAACCACCATTTTGATAAAAAATATTATCCGGCTCTAAATTCGATGTTTGTAAATCAAAAACCTTAGCTTCAGTATCTAAAGCATTATCCACCATAACACTGAAACCATATCCACATTCTTTTAAGGCGTTGAGACACTCCATCGTAGCACTAAGAAACTTGGGCGACCAACCATTTTGACCAGTTGCCCTGGTACTCCACCCACCATACTCAAACATAACTACACTCGGCAACCAAGCTTGGGGTAATTGCCTAAAAGCTTTAATCACAGTTGACTCCGCACCTTCAATATCTAGTTTTAAACAAGTTACTTTCTCAGGATTGAAGTTCAATAACAACTTAGATAAAGTTAATGATTGTACTTCTCGTGTTTCTGTAGAAACACCAAACCAGTCCGGTTCAAGAGAAGCATAATTACTATCCAATCCAGCAGCTACATTTCCTAAATGAATAGTCTTAGTGCCGTTGACATCTGATAGACAGGCTTCTATCAAAGTAATGCCATCATATTGACACAAAACTCGCACTCCATCCACAGGGAGGGGCTCAACGGCGACAGTTTTAAATCCCAACATAGCAAACATCTCGCAGTAAAAGGCAAATGTTCCTACGCCAACATCAATACAAATGCCTTCTCGCTTTTCGTCTACCAAAGGAAGAACATAGCTTAAAATTCTTTGACAACAAGCTTCTACACGCATTAGCCATCCTCCTTAAGTACCTACACAAAATTAATTACACATCGGACTTTGTTACTCTTTAGACGTATCAAGGGTTTCAAGTCAACTCAGTCGGCAATTAATTTTGTTTACCTACTTATGATTCTGATTCCAGAGATTACTATCTAATAAATATTCTAATTTTAACTTCCAGTCGCCCTAAGACAACCTACTCCCAAAATGGTTTCTCAGAAGCTTACCACAAATAAGGGTAATTTTTGCCCGATCGCCCCAATGAACTCCAAATGAACTCAAGCCGTTGCTTTCCCAAGGATATCAGACTTCAGCCCTCAGAGGATGTTCCCGCACGCACCAGGTATTATAGATGGTCGATCGCCCCCAAGCCCGCTTGCCATCGAGCTTAACAATAGATATTACCCCAAAAATCAACACACGAAGACGATCGCACTCAGGCGATCAACCAACACGCGCGATCGGGTAAACTAGAAAGGTCGATCGCGCTCTACCCGCGTGCCATTGACTCAAAGCCCAACTTCTGCATCAGAGTGAAGCACTGGACTCGGCACACAAAAAATTCAATTAAACTCGATCGCCACAGTTCACTGCGATCGCCGCTTAAAAATAATTGTCTCCTCAGCTTGCTTAAATTCTATATCAAACAAATCAAACACCACCTCTCGGCCCAAAAGTATTTCCTGGCAAAAATCTGTTTGTGCCCAAGCGACAGGCGCAGTAAAAATATGACCATCCAACTGTATTTCTATCTGTCGTAATAGATATTCAATACTGCCACCAACTCCTTCAGCTTGATTGTTAATCTCTTCAGACCCTTTAGTATAACCCAAGTCTTCACCAAGTTTTTTCGTAATCAAACTAAGTTCTGCACCTGAATCAACCAAAATTTTCACTGTTACGGTATGCTGAAATTTCAATAACAACTGGTATTTAGGTTGCCAATCGTGAGATTTTAATGTTCTCATTCGGACTGGATAAAATCTGACTGGTTCGACAAACTCGCTTTCAAATATCCGTTCAATTACATAATCTAAACCAGATAAACTCGGATCGAGCGCATCCTTCATCTTTCGATAATCGCGATCGTGACTAATCACTCCTTTGTTAGTATAAGCTATCCACTCACCCCGATATTTTTTTAACTCCGGTCGATGAGCTTTATACCAATCATTGGCTGTAGGATACTCTGGTTCCATAATTAAATCACTTTCTTGTATTTTAGAAAATCATCTATCGTTGGGTTAATGATATCTGTCGCTACAAAATTTTCTCAAACATAATTTACTTTTGTCGCGATCGGGCTTTTGTATCCCATTCTACTACATAGGGTAAGTTGTGCCCGATCGCCCCCAATGAACTCCCAACGAACTCAAGCCGTTGCCTTCCCAAGGATATCAGACTTCGGGCCTCTGAGGATGTTCCCGCAAAACCATGTATTATATATGGGCGATCGCCCCCAAGCCCTAAACAATTGAGCTTAACAATAGATATTACCCCAAAAATCTACACACGAAGAAGATCGCACTCAATCGATCAACCAACACGTGCGATCGGGTAAACTAGAAAGGTCGATCCCATCCCCGTGGCATTGACTCAGGGCATAACTATAGCCTTTCTCATAAAGATGGACTACGCCGAAACCCTGTGTGGTCAAGCTTTTGAAGTTGAACTGTGTACATCCTCTACCCAAGAACCGCTATAATGTTGACCTCACTCTCACTGAGGATGACCCATTACTAAACTAACGATAAAAAAATAGTTACGGATAGACGCTATGACAATCGAGCAAGACGATAATTTAATCTTGGCGATCGACCATTCGTGGTCTGATGACGGCGGACTCAGAATCCAAGGATGGATTGTGAGCAAGCAAGAAGGAATGCTAGATGAAGTAGCAGTGTGCGTGGGAAATACTTGCGTGCCAATTACTACATGGTATCCCCGCCCTGATGTGGCCGCAACGTTTCCCCAATACTACAGTGATAACTGTGGTTTTGTTGTGAACCTGGATTATACCGACAAAGGTCGAGTCATCTTTGAGGCTAAAATTCAAGGAAAAATATTAACTAAAAGCGTAGCCATAGGTGAAACAATAGAGGCTCCTCATAGAACTATTGTTACCGAAGAAAATGAGGTGTCCAAGCAATATTTTAAGCTCGATCTAGGCTGTGGATCCAACAAACAACCAGGAACTTTGGGGTTAGATATCATCAACCAACCAGGAGTTGACTATGTAATAGATTTGCAGAATGAGAAGTTGCCATTTCCCAACCGGAGCGTAGATTATGTCTACTCTGCTCATTTCTTGGAACATCTGACTCCACCTGCACCCATACCTATATTCCAAGAAATTAACCGTGTTTGTACTGAGGGAGCGCATTTAGAGTTTTGGACACCCTTCATGTGGCACAACGCAGGATTTATTTTCGGACATACGCAATATTATAATGAAGATCACTATATGCACCTGTGCGTATGGTTCTCCGAGTTTTGGGAAAAAGGTCTTGGGGCTAGATGGCTTCTCAAGGAATTCGTATACATTGTAGATCCAGAAGTTTTAACAGAACTGTACAAGAACAAAGTTCAACTTGAATTTGCTATCAAGTATTATAAAGGTGTTGTGAAAGAATTTGGAGTTATAATCGAAGTTCGTCACGACTATAAAGGACAGACTATATCTCCTAAACGTACCTTTACTACAGAGCGGCATAAAGAACGATACCTGCTAAACTCTTTTTCCAAAACGATTTATGAAAACGAGTTGCAGCAAGCAATCAATTGGTTTTCAGGATCTGAATAGAAAAGCTTTTGTTTGCATATGAAAAAATCTCGCTCATTTAAGATAAAAAATTGAATGCTTTGAGGTATGTAACTGGCAAAAGAACAAAATGAGAATTATAGCGGGTGCATTGATGAATCTCGCTCTGAGGACGGTGCAATAAATATTACTTCAAAAATAGGTAAACGAAGACGATCGAACTCAAGCGATCCGAATAACACCCGCGAGCGAGTAAACTAGAAGGGGCGATCGCAATGTCCCCAAACTAATTGTAAATTCACTTAACCTATAGCAAAACGCAACTGTATGGAAGTTCTCGATTCTTATATAAAGTCAGCACCGAGTAGCCAGAACGCACTGAATATTTTCCAAGGTGAGTGGGCATCTAGATTTCCCGGGAATGCGTCATTAGTAGCTGGAACTGTTCCACTGTTTGAAGATAACCGCATCACCTGGGCTGTTGACCAATTAAAGGGAGTTCAAGGCAAGGATATTGTTGAACTCGGACCACTCGAAGCCGGACACACTTATATGCTGGAAAAACTTGGAGCTGCTTCAATTACAGCAGTTGAGGCAAACAGCCGCGCCTACCTAAAATGCCTGATCGTTAAAGAAGTGATGGGACTGCAAAAAGCACATTTCCTGTACGGCGACTGTGTAGAACACCTGCGGACAAGCCAGAGGAAATTTGATGTTTGCTTGGCTAGCGGTATTCTTTACCACATGGCTAACCCCGTTGAGCTAATTTCTTTGATTGCTAAAGCCTCAGACCAAGTATTTATTTGGACTCACTATTACGACGGCGATATTATCCACAACCAACCTCACCTCAGTCCCAAGTTTACGGCGCAAAGAGCAACTGAGTACGACGGGTTTAATTACACAGCATACCGCCAAGAATATCAAGTGGCGTTAGAGTATGCAGGCTTCTGCGGAGGTAGCAGCGCCTTTAGCCACTGGCTGAGTCGCGAGGATATTTTATCATGTTTGAAGTATTTTGGCTTAAGTGACATTAAAGTCAATTTTGAGCAGATAGACCATGCTAACGGGCCATGCTTTGCCTTAGTAGCGATGCGGTCTTGATAATTCCCAATGAATGCTAATTTTTAGTAGAGGCGGGTTTTACCAAAGATATCTTGGCTACGTCAAAAGATAAGAAACCCGCCCTCCCGCGAACCCCACTCAGTTTCAACTGATAATTTGATATTTGTCTATAAAAAATAATCGCAGATATAAGGATGATAAGGCTATGAGCGAATTCCACAAGGATCGGCAATTGCAAGAGGAAGGTAATCTAGAAGAAGTGATCGCTGCTTGCTATCGGAAACTTGAGCTAAATAGTGACGATCCCTGGACACACCACCACATGGGAGAAACCCTCGCGAAACTGAATCGATGGGATGAAGCCGTCGCCGCCTACCGTCATGCAATAGAACTCAAACCTGATTTTTGTTGGAGTTACCACCATTTAGGGGATGCCCTAGCGCAACAGCAACAGTGGGAAGAATCGGCGACAGCATTCCGCAAGGCGATTGAACTCAATCCCGAACATTTTGGAACTTACGTGGGGCTAGGTAATAGTTTAGTAAAATTGGGTCAACTAGATGAGGCGATCGCTGCTTACCGCGGTGCAAGTGAGTTGAACCCTGATGCTGATTGGATTCATTCTGCCTTGGCAAATGCAGTGCAACAGCAAAATCAGTCTAATTTAGCAGAAGCGCTCGCCTCCTATCGCCAGATGATAGAACTCAATCCAGACAACGTACAAGCTTATCAAAATCTTTTGCAACTTCAACCCGATAACTGGGAACTCTGGTTGCAGTTGGGAAATACTTTGGTACAACAGGGAAAACTAGAGGAAGCGATCGCGGCTTATCGTCGTGCGATCGAACATAATCCCCAGAATCAGACGGCTTACTACGGCTTAGGAGAGAGTCTCGCCAACTTGGGACAACTGGAAGAGGCGATCGCGGCTTACCGTCAAGCGATTCAACTCAGCGAACAGGAAAAGCAAAAAGCCTCGACTTTAGAGCCTACCGAAGACCGAGAAGAAGCTATCAAACGTTATCGACACGCGATCGAAGAGAATCCCGATAACATCTCAGAATACCAAAAACTGCTAGAGTTAGAACCGGACAACCAAGAAGTTTTGTTACAGTTAGCCCAGGCTTTAGTGAGACAGGAACAGATAGAGGACGCGATCGCGGTCTATCGTCGCCTAGTGGAACTATCACCCTGTGAGGGATATTACCAGGAGTTAGGAGAACTTCTCGTCAAACAAGAAAAGTGGGATGACGCGATCGCCACATATCTTCGTGCCCTAGAACTAAATCCTGAAGCCTCTGAATGTCACCATCAGCTAGGGGAAGCTATCTATCAGCGGGTAATCGAAAACCCAGAAACCTTTTTTTCTCAATACAATCTGGCTAAGAATCCTCATAAAGACTACCAACTATTTGACCCAGAATTACCGTTCGTCTGTTTCCTCAATGACCAATCCTTTTTGCAAGCTACCGCCCACCTGGATGATGCTACTTATACAGTGGAATGGTACAGAGTTTATCTAAGACGGTTTCTTTCGGAAGCGGAAAAACAAGGTTGCATTAATTGGCTACAAACTCCGGGTCATAGCCGGGAATTGGGGTTAAAAGTTTGGCGAGAAACCTTAGCAGAATTTCAGACTTTGCTAAAATTTTCCTTCACGATAGTTGGTTTAGAAGAGGCTGTCAAGTGTTATCATCGTGCGATTGAATTGTCTCCCAATCATCATTCATCATACTATCGCTTAGCAGAAGTGTTTACTAAACAAGGCCAACATGAGCAAGCTCTCGTTCTCTACCATCAATTAAGTCTCAAGTTAGCAGAAGAGGGCAAGATAGTAGAAGCAGTAGCCTGTTTTCAACAAGCCACCCATCCGCCCCTTCACGAAGGAAAGATGTACGAGATGCTTTGGCAAGGATTAAATCAATTGGCTCCCCTGGAAGCCTCAGATTCCTATTATCCCACTGACCTTCAACCTGAAGCTATTGAACAATACTTCCATGAAACCAGTCAATATACTATTATGAACCTTTCGTCTTTAACGGAAAAAGACAAAGCTCTTCTAGAAAAGAATGGATTTTTACTAACAAATTTGCAGTTGATTGCCCAAGATAATCTCACCTTAGAAGAAATATATATTAATTATTTTGCCGAAACAAAAAACATTAGGCTTTCTCAACAATTACCCAAGCAAAATAATTATAAATTTATATATCAATCCCATTTGAATCAACCGAATATTTATCAACAAAGTATCGTAGAAACAGGTTATATTTATTCAGTTTGCCCGTTGAGCGGTCAGGTTATTAGGTCAGAGCAATCCTTTTATGATGTAGCATGGCTACCCATGATGAGTTATCGGTTTGTTGGCTGTGAAATTTATTATTTAATCGTTGGACACTTTTGGGGCCCAAAGATGTTCATTTATTTTCCCCGTTTAGAGCTAATTATTCACCTCAATCCATTTCTCCAAGGTTCTGAACAAGCAATTATTAACCGATTAAAAAGCTATATGGTTAGTTGTTGGCAACACAGCCTCAAATATATCTCAAAACCCCAGAAAAAAGGCGTAGTGGCAATTTTAGGCTTACTGACGAACATAGGACACTATTTTTGGAATGAAGTAACTGGACTTCAATTTTTGTCGGATAATGGTCTTTTGGATAAACTCGATAAAATATTAATCGAACCAAATGAGTATTTTAATGTCGCTGATGCTTTCCCCGAAATTGCTGACAAGATAATCAGAATTCCGGATAAAAAAAGTATGTTTAAGGCTATTATTGAAAATAATTATTTAGCCGTTAGAGTTGACAATGTTTTTGTTAGAGAAACACTGGCAACTAGGATATACGAGGGTTCCTTAAAAAGGTGTTCTCCACAATTTTTAGCTGAAGTAGAGGGAGCCAAAAATAAACACTTTCCTTTGCTGTGGTTTGGTCTTCGCAGCCATGATAAATCTTGGGTTTCTCAAGTAGAAGGAATCGTTAATATTATCAAAAGTCTCGCCGTGGATTTTCCTGATCTAGGAGTTGTATTTGATGGTTGGTCTCGGATAGAAAGAGAGGATGAGCGTGGAGAGTTAATGATTGCCAAGGATCAAGCCACGGAGCAAGAAATTTTACAAATTTTACCACCTGATATCCAGGCTTATAGTACAATTGGTAGCATGAGCTATGAGAAAGTTGTCTGGGCTTATGCTATTGATTTATATGTTATACCACTTTCATCAGGAAGTACCGCCGTTTCCTGGATTGCTAATAAACCCGGTGTGATGCACGCAAACAGTTTAATAAATACAGAACCTCTGAGAGAACAAGTAACTTATAGTCGCGAAAATGTCGTACCCCCGGTCTTTGTGCCTGTTGAGTGTATCGTCGATCAACAAGCTTCACCTTATATTTTATCAGTAGGCTGTCAAAATTATGATTTCGATTGGAGAATTGTTTACAATGAAACTCTGAAAATTATCAATTCGTTGAACCCGAACAGATATTAATTGTTCGTGGAAAGTAAAGGCAACAAATATCAACTTTTCTTACGCTCATAAACAATAACTACTCAGAGAAATTTAGAGTCTGTGTCGGAAAACTTAACTCCTAAAATTGTTAGCCCCCAAAAACGAAAGTAAGATGAACTCAGAAATTACTGTAACAGAAGTCAACAAGGCAAACCAACTGCAACAAGAAGGCAAACTAGAGGAAGCGATCGCTGTCTATCGCGGATTGACTGAAAAACTTTACCAGCAGTTAGGAAAACTCCTATCACAACAAAAAAATTGGAATGAGGCGATCGCCACCTATCGTCGTTCCCTAGAATTGAATCCTCAAGACTATGAATGTCACTATCAGCTAGGGGAAGCTATCTATCAGCGGGTAGTGGAGAACCCAGAAACCTTTTTTTCGGAATATTATAACTTGGCTGAAGTTACCCATAAAGACTACCAAGTATTTGACCCCGAATTACCCGCAGTATGTTTTCTCAATGACCAAGCATTTGTGCAGGCTACCTCGCAATTAGATGATGCTACTTATACGGTCGAATGGTATAGAGTTTATCTGAGACGTTCTCTTTCGGAAGCGGAAAAACAAGGTTGCATTAATTGGCTACAAACTCCGGGTCATAGTCGGGAACTGGGGATAAAAGTTTGGCGGGAGGGTTTGGCAGAATTTCAGACGTTGTTGAAACGTTCCTACATGACCGTTGGTTTAGAAGAAGCTGTTAATTGTTATCGTCGTGCCATTGAATTATACCCCTATCATCACCCCTTATACAAGGGTTTAGTAGAAGCTTTGACAACACAAGGAAAACATGAAGAAGCAATCACTATTTATCATCAACTCGGTCTTTATTTGGCAGAAGCCAACCGAATGGATGAGGCCATCGCTTGTTTCCAAAATATTCCCAAGATTCTATTAAGGAACAATCAAAAAACATACGATTTAATATGGGATGGACTAAATGAATTAAGACCGCTTGATACAGTAAATCTGTATTACTCATCTGAAATTAGTCAAAATTCAGCCTATGAATATTTTGTCAATAGTAGTCAATATACAGTTGTTAATCTTTGGAATTTAAATGATTCAGATCGCTCGCTTTTAGAAAATCTCGGTTTATCTATAGAGAATTTAGGCTTGATCAAGCAAGAAAATATTGGTTTGGAGGAAATCTATATCAATAGTTTTGATGACCACCAAGGATTTCAGCTTTCAAGAAAGGTAAAAAGACATCCCAAAATGTCTCGGTATTTTCAGTGGGACAAAGCTATTAATCTACAGCAAAGCATAGTAGAAACGGGTTTTGTTTATTCAGTCTGCCCTTTCACGGGTAAAATTCTGCGATCAAACCAGTCATTTTATGTTGAGCCATTTATATTATATCGTTTTGTGGGGAAAGAAGTATTTTATTTAATGTATGGTGATTGGATGGGAACTAAGCAGTGTATTTATTTGCCTAACCAAGAACTGATCATTGTTTTGGACAACTTTCCTGGGGGAAATTTTACGGGTGTAATTAATTTATTCAAAAGTTATGTTTTGAGTAATTGGCAACAATTTAAAGCCTATCTCTATCAAGAAAAAAAAGGGGTTTGTGCTGTTTTAGGTATAGCTTATAATGTAGGACATTATGTCTGGAATGAATGCTCAGGAATTTACTATTTGTATAAAAATGGAATCCTCAATAATATTGATAAGTTCTTGGTTGGTTCCCATGAGTATATTATGGTTGACGACATTTTCCCAAGCATACCGTCCGATAAAATCATCCGCCTAGATAGCTGCTGTACTGAGGTTATTTTCAAAAATATTATAGAAAATAATTTATTCGCAGTCCGACTCACAGACACTTTTATAGAAGAAGAACTAGCCAAGAAGATATATCAGAGTTCTGTTGAAAAATGTTCTCAAGATTTTTTAGAAAAAGTAGAAATGGCTAAGAATCACTTTCCTTTACTTTGGATTACACTTCGGAACTATAAAAGAACTTGGTTCTCTCAAATAGAAGGTACAGCCAACATTATTAAAAGCCTGCATACAAATTTTCCTAACTTAGCTGTTGTATTTGATGGTTGGTCTGTACCTGAAAGAGATCATGAGAATGCATCTAATGAGACCCATATCGAGGCATTAGAGCAAGATTGTTTACAACCTATTCTCAATCTCCTTCCGCATGAAATTACAACTTACAGCACCATTGGTCATCCCATTTATGAAACCATTATCTGGGCCGAAGCAATCGACCTTTATGCAGTACCATTTGGAACAGGAATGACTTTTGTAACCTGGATAGCAAGCAAGCCTGGGGTAGGTCATGGAAATAAGGCTTACTCTGATGCGGTTGAGGACTCATTTTCACCTGTTTATCGAGAAAATGCTGTACTGCCAGTGTTGATATCTAAAGAATATATCACTGAGGATGAGAATAACCCTGATGCAATGACTCGCAATTATGATTGTGATTGGCAAGTGATTTACAACGAACTCATGCAAATCTTACAAAACTTGCCAAAACGAGTCTAATTTTGTTATTTTCGCTTTAACCAAGCCCCTGGCCAGTGAGTCACATTCTCCGTCAAATCGCTCTCGCTAAACGGCCATTTAGGTTGCTCCAACACAAACTCAGGATGTTTTTCTGCAAACTCAGCCGCCGCTGCAGTAGGATGATCCCACTTCCACTCAGGATTCCCCCGTGGCACATCATCCAGATCCTTCATAATCCCATCGGTGGCAATTATATAGGAGCCTGGTGTCACAAAACTGCAATAAGCCTCTAACTCGTCAGCAACGTGCTGTTTTGTGTGACACGAGTCAAGACTCACCAAGACAGTCTCCCCTGGATTGACCAGTTTTTTAACTTGCTCTACAATACTGGTATCTGTAGAACTGCCTTCAACTAAAGTAATGAACGATGACAGTTCGTGTTCCTCTATAGCCTTGCGATTGTGGGGGCGAATTTCAATATCAATTCCTACAACCCTACCCTTGCCCATTGCTTTAAACAGGCTAGCGTAATAAATCAGCGAACCGCCGTGAGCCACCCCGCTTTCAATAATTACATCGGGTTTAACCTGATAGATAACTTCCTGAGTCCGAATCATGTCTTCTGGAAGCTGAATTATTGGTCTTCCCATCCAGCTAAATGTATAGGTGTATTTTTGATTCCAGCCTAATTTCAGCCAGTAGTGAGAAATGAGTTCAAAAGCTTCCTTAGAATAGAGCGGGATAGTTTGACACTCACCGTCTATTTCTTGAATTAATTTTTGGGCATCTGTATCTAGCGTTAATTTCATGATTTTTCCTAGTTATAATTGGAGTTATGTAACGAATCTTAGACACCAGTTTTTGAGGACAAAAGCTGCTTTTCCCACCCGATTATAGCTTGCCTTAATCCGCTTTCTAAGTTGGATTTGGGCAGCCAACCTACCTCATTAGATAAACGAGTCACATCAGCCACTAACAAAGGCGCTTCTTTCGCAGCAGAGGGAATAGCACCTAACTGCACTAAATCCGATCGCCCGATTAGATTAGCTATTTTATAAACAACATCTTTAATCGCGATCGCCTGTCCCGATCCAATATTAACAGCACCCGTCACCTCACTCTCCAAAAGAGCGACAAAAGCATCAGCAACATCCTGTATATACAGAAAATCCCGGATTTGATTACCGTGAGAGCAGCGAGCAGGCTCTCCCTTTAAGAGAGAAAGAATCACTGAAGAAACCAGCCGATTTGGGTACTCGTAAGCACCGTAGGGAAAGAAAATACGTCCCCAAGCACTGCTGAGACTTGTCGTCTCACAATAGCAACTTACTATCTCCTGCAAAGCATTTTTACAAATACCGTAGGGAGTATCGGGATTTCTTGGCGTGACAAATTCCGAGCAATAACCATACTTCCAATCATACTCGGCGCAGGTTCCGCCCATCACTAATCTCTCGCCACCTTGCTCTCGAAATTGCCTCAATAATTCCAAACTTGCCTGCACCCACAAAAAGTTATCTTCAGATTTCCAATATTGACCGGGTACAGTATAACACCAGGCAAAGTGCAACAAATGTGTTGGCTTTACTTGACAAACTAGCTCTTTAATGGATGTATGATCTAACAAATTTGCCAGATGCCACGTACAGTCAGAACTTAAAGTCGGCAAAGTCTTAGAAGCGACAGCATGAACCTCGAACCCGCGTTCCATCAGCGTCTTGATCGAGTGTCTGCCAACAAAACCCCCTGCCCCCGTAACCAGGACTTTTTTCATAGCACAAAATCGGGGAAATTGCGATCTTTTTCCGAAATTACGCGCTGAGATATCTCCGGCCAATCAATACTAAAAGTCGGATCATCCCACCGCACTCCCCTTGCTAATTCAGAATAATAAAATTCCGACATCTGGTAAAAAACCTCAGTATTATCTGCCAAAGTTTGACAGCCGTGAGCCATACCTTCAGGAATATATATCATCTTGCGATTTTCGGAGTTTAGCTCGATCGCAAACCACTCTTTAAAAGTAGGCGAATTTGGACGCAAATCTATGATTACATCATAAATTCCGCCTTTTACACATCTAACTAACTTTGCTTCTTCGCGCGGTTTGGCCTGATAGTGCATCCCCCGCAAAGTACCTTTTTTCAGGTTAAAAGAAATATTGCACTGCACTAAATTAGGATTCAATCCATGTTCTGCAAACTCCTTTTGACACCAACTGCGGGCAAAAAATCCCCTCTCATCTGCTAGGGGATCTACCTCAATAACATAAGCTCCCTTAAGCTTCGTTTCAGTAAATTTCACGAGATTACCTCCACTTGAGGAATCAGCACCACAAACTTACCTCCCCACTCGCGGATATAATCCATCTGACTTACTATCTCATCCTTGATGTTCCAAGGTAAGATAGCCAAATAATCCGGTTTAGCCTCCCGAATTTTATCTGGATGATATATCGGAATCTGAGTTCCCGGCAAAAACAAACCCTGCTTGTGCGGGCTTAAATCCACCGTATAATCAATCAAATCCGTGCGGATACCGCAATAGTTCAGCAGCGTATTAGCCTTCGCCGGCGCCCCGTAGCCCGCAATTGATTTGCCCTGATTTTTGGCATCAATTAGGAAACTGAGCATTTGGCGCTTCGTAGACTTAACCTGTTCGCCAAATCCTACATAAATTGCAATCTGATTTAGTCCTGCTTGCACTTCCTTAGCTTTGAGTTGAGAAATGCGATCGCCAACTGGTATACTCTCAAAATCCTCATGCCTCCCGTAAATCCGCAGAGAACCGCCGTGCGTCGGTAATTCCTCCACATCAAACAAAGTTAAACCGTGACTTGCAAAAACTTTCTCAACCGTCAACAGCGAAAAATAAGAGAAATGCTCGTGGTAAATCGTGTCAAACAGATTGTCTTGAATTAATTGCAATACATGAGGAAACTCCATTGTCAAGACGCCGTTTGGTTTCAGGAGAATTTTCATCCCCGCCACAAAATCGTTCAAGTCAGGCACATGAGCCAACACATTATTTCCCAGCAACAAATCTGCCCGTTGGCCTTGGGAAACCAACTCTTTAGCCGTTTCCACGCCAAAAAACTTAACTAAAGTGGGAATGCCTTTTTCCTCAGCTACTTTGGCTACATTTGCAGCCGGTTCAATCCCCAATACGGGAATTCCTTCCTGCTGAAAATACTGGAGTAAGTAGCCATCATTGCTAGCGAGTTCAATTACCTGACTGGTTTCGTCAAATCCAAACCTCTGCACCATCAACTCTGTGTATTTCTGAGCATGACGCAGCCAAGAGTCTGAATAGGAAGAAAAATAAGCATAATCGCTGAAGATGCTATCCGGGGATTCAAACTCTTCTAACTGCACTAAAAAACAATTAGCACAAACATAAGTATGAAGCGGATAGAATTTCTCTGCACAATTGAGATGAGCTTGAGATAGAAAAGCATTCGCGAGCGGCGACATCCCCAGATTTACAAAAGTATGCTCCAATGGGTGACTGCAAAAACGACATTTAGATGGCACCGAATTAGCCCCCTTGACTATCAAATAAGAGAAAGAAAATTAAAACCAGAGTCACAGAAATCCTCAATCACACGCTGATGACACAGGTGTTTTCCTCCATCAAAAAGTTTTGATACCATTCAATTGTTTCTTTCAACCCTTCTTCTAGAGGATACTTAGACTCCCAACCGAGCATTTTTCTCGCCTTATCTGCCGAGAGATACTGATGTTTGATTTCATTCTTGGCCCGATTCAATACGACAGGCTCTAAATGAGTCTTGTCCATCAATTTCAAAACCTGATCTACCATGCCCCGCACTGAAATTTGCAACTCGTTGCTGAAATTAAATGCTTCTCCCAAAATTTCTTTTCTGTCCATTTGTTCTGCCAAATGGAGATAAGCTAAAACCCCATCTTTCGCATAGAAATAGTCCCGGATAAAAGTGCCATCACTGCGGATGACTACCGGCTTGTCTCGTAATGCCGATCGAATTGTAGACGGAACGATGCGATTAAAATTCAAGTCTCCCCCGCCGTAAAAGTTGCCGCAGCGAGTAATGCACACTGGCAAACCGTAACTGACGTAGTAAGCCCGACTGATTAAATCAGCACAGCTTTTAGAAACATCGTAAGGGTGTTCCCCTTGAAGCGGAGTTGTTTCGCTGTAAGGCAACACTAGCTGGTCTCCATAGGCTTTATCGCTGGATGCTATGACAATTCGACTCACACCTCCAACGCGGCGACAAGCTTCTAGAATATTCCAAGTGCCTTTAATATTCGTTTCAAAAGTTGCCAGCGGCTCTCTATTTGCAACTCCCACAATTGTCTGAGCTGCTAAGTGAAACACCGTATCTACTTCATACTCATTAATCGCTCGTTCTACCGTTGACAAATCTTCTACACAACCGCGAACGATATTAATTTGCCGATACCACTCTCCAGCATAAAGTCGGGATTGTGGCACCAAGTCACGGACTAATCCTGTTACCAAGGCTCCTCTTTCCAGCAACTCAGCCACTAACCAGTTGCCCAAAAGGCCAGTGCAACCTGTCACCAATACCGATCGATCGCGCCAAAATTCACTCATTCCCACACCCTCCAAGGAGCCTCTCCATTATCCCAAAGTTCATTCAAATATTTATACTCGCGGTAAGTATCCATCGCAAAGAAGAAACCTTCGTGGCGGTACGCCATCAATTGTCCCTGGGCCGCTAACCGCTCTAGTGGCTCTCGCTCCAAAAAACAATCATCCCCGCTCAAATCCTCAAATATACTGCGGTGAAGTACCAAAAATCCCGCACTAGCCCAGCCATCTATTTGAGGTTTTTCGGTGAATTCCAGAACTTTGCCTTGGTTGTCCACATCTAAAATACCATATCGAGATATCGGACGCACTGTACTAACAGTTGCCAGCTTACCATGAGACTTATGAAAATCCACCAAAGCTCCTATATCGAGATCCGCAACTCCATCACCGTATGTCACCATAAAGGTATCATCAGTAATGTATTTCTCCACACGTTTCACCCGCCCCCCAGTCATAGTGTCCGAGCCAGTTTCTGCCAGTGTCACCTTAAAATCTTGCTCGCGATGCTCCTCGTGATAGGTAATGCAATTCTGGCGACCCAAGCAAATAGTAAAATCATTATTCATAGCTTCATAATTCAGGAAATACTCCTTAATCATGTTGCCTTTGTAGCCCAAACACACAATAAAGTCCAGGAATCCGTAGTGGGCATAGGTCTTCATAATGTGCCAGAGAATCGGATGCCCGCCCACATCAACTAGGGGCTTAGGACGAAATTCTGTTTCTTCTCGGAGACGAGTCCCCAAACCGCCGGCTAATATAACTACTTGCATTGTTTCACAGCTTTAAACGTCATCAACTCATCTTTATTCAAAGTGGGCTCTTGAAATTTTAGTGTATGGAATAAGAATGGCTACCCCCTACGCCACTTAAAAATAATCATCTCCTCCGCCTGCTTAAATTCTATATCAAACAAGTCAAAAACTACTTCCCTCCCTAAAAGAATCTCCTCACAAAAATCTGTTTGCGCCCAAGCTACAGGCGCAGTAAAAATATGACCATCCAACTCCATTTCAATATCTCGCAACAGATATTCAATACTGCCACCAACTCCCTCTGCTTTACTGATACTCTCTCCAGCAGTTCTACTACAACCCAAATCTTCACCAAGCTGCTTAGTGATTAAGCTGAGTTCAGCTCCCGAATCCACCAGCATTTCGACTCTTGCCGAGTTCTGAACTTTTAGATGCAGTTCATATCTGGGCTGCCAATCGTGAGATTTTAATGCCCTCATTCTGACAGGATAAAACCTAACAGGCTCAATAAACTCGCTTTCAAATATGCGACCGATCACATAACTTAAATTAGGTGTATCAGGGGGAATCCCGTCCTTCATCTTTCGATAATCCCGATCGTGACTAATCACCCCTTGGTTAGTATAAGCTATCCACTCACCCCGATATTTCTTCAACTCTCGGCGATTAGCCTTATACCACTCCTTAGCTGTCGCATATTCTGCTGCCATATTTTCACCCCATACTTTTCCCTCACATCATCCTCGCTTCCACCATCATCCGCACCACATCGGGCATCTTATACTTAGCCTCCCATCCCAACTTTTGTTTCGCCTTACCCGGATTTCCCCTCCCTACAGCAATCTCCGTCGGTCTGTAAAGACTCGCATCGGTTACTAAATGTTCCCGCCAATCCAAACCCGCAGCAACAAACGCTGTCTGCACAAACTCCTCCAAAGGATAACTTACACCCGTCGCAATTACATAATCGTCCGGTTCTTCCTGCTGCAACATCAAATACATCGCCTCCACATATTCCGGCGCCCAACCCCAGTCCCGCTGCACTGAAATATTTCCCAAATGCAGTTTTTCGGAACTACCTGCAGCAATTCGGCACACAACAGATACAATTTTTTGGGTAACAAACCTCTCCGGCCGCAGCGGCGACTCGTGATTGAACAAAATACCAGAACACGCAAACAAATTGTACGCTTCCCGATAATTCGCTACTTCCCAAAATGCCGTTGCTTTCGCCACCGCGTAAGGACTTCTGGGGCGAAAAGGCGTATTTTCATCGGCTGGATTGCCTCCGGTATCCCCAAAACATTCGCTGGAACTGGCGTTGTAAAGTTTGATTTTGCCGCCTGTAAACCGAATTGCTTCTAAGAGATTCAATGTGCCTGTGGCAATGCTTTCGAGGGTTTCTACGGGCTGTTCAAAAGACAGACCGACGGAACTTTGACCTGCTAGATTGTACACCTCATCTGGCTCTATTTTGGCAAGCACTTGCAAGACGCTGCGAAAATCGTTGAGAGACATGGATTCTAGTTTTACTCTGTCTCGGATGCCCAAACGGGCCAGGTTCCCGAAACTAGACATTTGGGCGTCCCTGGATGTGCCACAAACTTCATAACCTCGATCGAGCAACAGTTTAGCTAAATAAGCTCCGTCCTGACCTGATATACCACAAATTAGCGCTTTTTTCATATCAGATTTTGTTGGCAAAACTACACCGTAGCTGTTGCTATTTTTTCAGGTTTTTAACTTCTATAGTCGGAATTTTTATTCTTTTAATATTTGGGATTTTCCGAGAACTTAACCAAAGCAATTTTAAGCGCTTACTACAAACAACAAATTTATCATTAAGCAGACCCGATCGCCCGATCGAAGTATGATTGCAAAAAGTTCGATGATCGATAGCTGGGAGTAGCAGCATAAGGATATCCTAGGGACACCGCACTGCCGTCTCCCACAGATATCGGGTAGGGACACCGCACTGCCCATAGGTGTCAACTTAACGTACCACCGATAGTCCGACAGGGGTTGAAACCCCTGCCTCAAAGCTAAAGTCCTCCTAAGAAACTCAATCTAACTGTGGAGTTTTAGCAACTAGCTCAAACCCAAAAG
>NZ_JAUBUB010000005.1:128763-153168 GCF_036705265.1 Microcoleus sp. B4-C2 | reverse complement strand
AATCATCTTTGGGTAAATGGGCGAGATACCGTTTGACAATTTTGGGGAAGTTAGAAAATAGCATTTCAGTTGATTATCAATAATTTATAACTCTGCAATTATACATTGTTAGACCTATTTTAGCAATCTTTTCCTATCATTCAACACTTCTGGCCTATGACATTATCATTTAATCGACAAATAGCCGCCTGAAAACCTAAAATTAACTTTTCTCTGTCACGATCCATAAACTCATCCATAGAAACAATGACATCATCATCTTTTAAAAAGGTTTCTAGTTGTTGTCTGACTCCTGGTTTATTCTTAAAGTTCTCTGTAGCTACCCGGCGAGCCGCATCCCAACCAGGGACATAATAGAAAGCTTCACCCGGTGAAAAGATACCCGATAACTGTGCTTCACCTTCCGTTAAACACATGGCCCTACCGAGATATTCTCTATCATCGGGAGAAGGTAAGCGGTGCATTAGCTTTAAATTTGTAGCATCTACAATCGATTGTGCCAAGGCTGCTGGCGATTGATCGACTACGATTACCCCTTCTCCTGCTGCACGCATTTCACGCATGATTTGAGCAAACTTATCAACCACTTGAGATTTAGAATTACCGTCCTCTCCAGAAGTTTGGACTTTACCGAGTATATTATGGGCTTCTTCAACCAAGATTACATGGCGTAAATCTAAATCTGTTGCTCTTTCGCCCGTGCGTTGTGGCTGAAACTGTCCAATTCTGACAGTACGGATATACTCGAAAACAAAAACTAGCATGAACAGAGAAAATAAAGATTGTTCTTCTTTATTTAACCCACCGAGTTCAAAAATCACGGGTTTGCTAAGAAGTTCCGCGAATGGCAAGGGTCTGTTTGCTTGCAGCATTGAACCCTCACCTCTTTTAGAAACCAATCGAGATAATCTTGCTTTAAGCGCCCCTTTCATGCGATCGCCTACTTCTCGATCGCTTCCATAATTCTTCTGGGCTAAATCAAGAACTTTGTTATATAGTTCTTGCATGGTAGGAGTTTCCAAAGATTTGCCATCTTTATCAACATCGCCTCCCCGACTGTGAGCTAATTGCCATTTCTTCTTGTCATAATGATAATCAATAGCTTCCTGAATAAAAGACGGCAGCGGATTTTCTAGAGGTAATGCTCCCATAAAGCAGTCAAATATCCTTGAAATATGCTCCTGTAGCGCAATTCCAGGCATAACATCAAATGGGTTAAAGCGCAAAGGAGTAATCAATTCTTGACCAGGGGTAAAAATGAGCAAATCATCTTTAAATTGAGGTAGTCGCTTGAGATAGCGATATTCAGGTGTGACCTTGGGGTCAAATACCATAAAAGGTATTCTATGCTTTTCCCATAACTGAGTCAAAATGTTAAAAGTTGTCGTTGTCTTACCACTACCAGAACCGCCCACAACAAGTAGATGAGTTTTTAGCTGCTCAATATCAAATTCACAACACTCGTCAGTTTTAACATTGCGGTAGTAATTACCGATAGTAATTGTTTTACACTTTGTATCCTTGGATGTTTCAGAAACAGAAGCTGAGCCTGTATCGTACTCCACACCTGCACAAGGCTGATTGATTGGAATGGGTAAACGGAAAAATGCTGCCGCTTCATCTAAATCTACCAAGCGATGCAATCTTTTGAGCATTCCTGGTCCGCCGGGAAATCCACGCAATATCTTTCCTGATGTATCCCACATTCCCGGCGTACAACTTTGTTCGTTTATATTAACTTGTAATGCGGTTTGTACTGCATATTGGCTATCAATAACTTGTACGACTCGCGGACTAACCGTGTTTGCCGTACAGGTTGACGCTAGCTGGTTAGCAACGCTTTGACAAGTATCCCCATCGGGCGAAAAAACTCGGAAATTGTAAAGAAAAACTATCCCTGAATAATACCTTTTCTTGATATCTTCATACACTGACTTGGCTCTTTGGGTATTGCTGTCAGGATCGATCTCTTCTTCACGGATACCCTTACTAATTTGATTTAGTGCCTCTAAGTATCGAGAAGTAGTTTTTTTCTCGTAGCCTTCTACTCTCGTTGGCACTAAGGTTAAATCGATACAAACAGGTTGTTTATATCCTTGAAGTTGCTCAAATAAGGCTACCATGTTATTCGCCTTGTTAACTTGAAAGCTGCCAGGAGAGTAATAAAAATTTTGACGCTGCCTATCGTCGGGGTCTAGCCATTGAAAAATTTCTTCTGACTTGATAATTTCATAGCAAGAAAGCTGCTGATTAGAGTCAAGCCACAATGGTCGCGAGTCAAATTTATTTTCTGTGTTCTCCTCAAATTGGTAGAGTGGCGACCTCAAGCTACTCTTGATATGTTGTGCTTGCTTTTTTTGAAGATCCTCTGCTATTTTTTGGCTGCTATTGCTTGCTACCCGTGCTAGGAAATATACCTCTGTAGATTTAGATCCTTGCGGTGCTGGATGGTAAACAATTCTCAGACTATAGCCGCAAGAAGCGTTAGCACTTGGATCGTCAAATTGGCTGTAGCTGAAATAAGCCAGACTTTTGAGCAAACTTTTTTGCCACCCGGCAACAAAACCAACTCTTCCAGACGGATCTAAATGTTCCATGAGCTTAAAGCGACCTGATGCAAAGTCAGAAAGTGCCTTCAGCTTAAAAACGTTTATAGCATGAAAATTGTAAGTATCGATTTCTTGAGGCTGACCCGTACCTGGTGCAGAACCTCTCCAATATTTAACTCCAGATGTATTAGTAAGCATGGTAGTATTTACTGAAACTCATTAAGGATATCCTTCTTGCTTTCCGCGATGATTTCTTCGTTTTTAGTCTGATGCACAAATTCTTTAACTGTTCCTCCTTTCTGCAGCATATTGTTGTGGATAATCTTGCCAACTGAACGAGACATTATTGTATGCAATACCCTCAAATCATCCCACTGAAAGCTTCGGCAAAGACGATTTCGCTTTAGTTCTTCTTCTTCCAGTTTTATTTTTTCATATTGCCTGTTTCTTTCTATATTTGCCTCTTGATACTGAGCCAATTTTGATTCATTCTTTCTCTTAGCTTCAGCTACCTGAGAATTTGATTGCAAGTAAACTCCTAATGCACCAATTGCTCCCACCATGGCAAGGACTTGTAAACCCCCATTCCCTGAAAAAAATAAACCAGCAGCGATGAGCGCCAAGACAACTAAAGCTGCATCTGGAATTAAAGGTTGAATGTTAGCTGCTTCAGGTCGTATTGGTGGATCTGGAAGTTTTGGCGGTTCTTCTGGCTGGACAATCATCATCATTTGGATATCTGCCCAATTGGAGTCACCGAAGTAATCGATTCCCGCAATAAACTGCATATTAGTATAGATAGAGTTTCTGAGATTAGCTGTAACCCTAGCCCTCACATCTTTATCAATTTTGAGTGTGTTTCCAGCACCTTCTATCATCCAACCAGCGTTGGTATAAAAAACATCTATGGGGACTTGTTGTGCTTGCAGTTCCGCTTTGAGGATGTCATGTAAGTTAACTGTCTCAAACTTGAATCCCTTTGTTTCTATTACGGCAGAAAACTCCCAAATAACCCAAGATTGCGTCAGAATGGCTGGTTTTGACTGTAATCTCGTTTTTTCAGTTCTAAAATCATTCATAGTCATATCTCCTATCAAATCTGGGCTTTTTAGAAAGCAACTGCTAAGCTTCCTTCGCCAAGCAATCGCCCTCTCGAAGTCGATCGCCCGCAAGCCGCTTGCAACCCTCTGTTTATCTATCAGGCTAGAACCCTAACTTTTATGCAAAAGTTACAGAATTTTTTACAAAAGTTTACAAATAGCCTTAGCTACCGATAAACTTCTAAGCTTATATGACCAAGCCAAACTCTTGCATAGCAAAGCTTTCGTCGCGATCGCACTCACAAATAACTCAGTCTGCAGAAGGCGCATTGCAGCCTCCCATTTATTTATCAGGGGCCAATCCAGAAAATTATGCAAAATCCCAGAAAATAAATTAAAAAAATTACCGGCAGTGGCCGAAACTAGAGTCAAAGCGAGAAATTTACAAAAATTCAGCCCTACTCCCCTGTCGGGTCGCTAACTGTAGTCAGTAATAGCTCAAAAGCCGTCCCACCAACTTTTTGACTTGTAACTTGCACCCTTTGCGCTTTAGCCTACACTTATCATACGCTAGCTGAGTCTGGTAACAACCTGACACTCATCAGGAGTTATGTTAGAATTCCATCAGGAAATTTAGACACACCCATCTATGGCATCCACAAACGATCGCTTCGTCGAAGCCGAAAGCCGCTGGGACTTAAAAACTCTGTACTCGGACTTGGCCGCCGTTAAGGGAAAGCCCCTCACCCCCGTAGAAAAGCTGCATCTGCGGGGGTTGCTTTGTGGCTACAGTCCCGCTGAAATCGCCGAAAAGCTGAAAAAGAATCCCAAGGGTGTTGAAACTGACCTGTGTGCCACTATTTATAAATACGTTAAAGCCTTTCTGGGTAAAGGCGTTGAAAAGATAGAAAATTGGAGAAATATTGCGGAATGGCTTGAGGATGCTGGATATAAAACTCAGTCGTCTGCTAAATTCCCAACCAAAGATTTATTACCTGAAAATTGTGTTGTTAATGTAACGAATATAAATATAGATAAAAATCAAATAGTATTTTTTATTAACCTGCGAATACCAACCTCACCAGATTCAGAACTCTCCATACAAAATCTAGACATCAACGATAACAACGGTAACTAAAATTTTGCCACAAATCAACAGATTGGTAGGGTGAAGCGACTAAAATCAGGAAGGGCGATCGCACCTTTACCCGATCGCGCGGGGCGATCGCACTTCTCTTGTGCTAGGATTCAATGAGAGCATTAGTGACTAACAAAAATGGCAACAATTACCCTTCAAATTCCCGACGAACTGGCTCAACGTCTAGAACCTCTGCAAAATCGCTTGCCCGAACTGCTTTGGCAACTTCTAGAACTAACTAAAAAGCCCACAACTATTGAGCCAGAAATCACCACTCCTAGTGGCGAGATTCCTACAGTTTATCAAGAAATTCTGGAGTTTTTGATCAAGAGTCCAATTCCACAAGACATTGTTAGTTTCAAGGTTTCACAACAGGCTCAGACACGCCTCCAAACTTTGCTTGACAAAAACCGCGAATCGACCATAAATCCAATGGAAATAGCAGAATTAGATGTTTACGAACAGCTAGAACATCTGATGATTTTACTAAAAGCAAGAGCCTATTCAGCGATTTGATAAATGACTTCTAGTTTAATTCCTGCCGAACTCCGCAGATTAGTTATTGAAAGAGCTTCAGGACACTGTGAATATTGCCTGATTCATCAAGATGTTTCAATCTACAGCCATGAAGTAGACCATATTATTGCCTTAAAACATGGTGGTCAAACTCGTGCTGATAATCTCGCTCTTTCTTGTTTATCTTGTAACCGCTATAAAGGTTCCGATCTAGCTACTATAGACCCTATTAATGACGAAATTGTCCCTTTGTTTAATCCACGCCGTCTGGTATGGGACGAACATTTTGTTCTTAATGATGCCAGAATAGAAGGCATCACTCAGATTGGTCAAGCTACTTCAAGATTACTCAAACTCAATGCTCCAAATCGCATACTTGAGCGTCAAGTTTTGATCGATATAGGACGGTATCCCTAAACAAGGCTAAGAACAACGCTATGGAAATTTCGCAGTTAGTCGATCGCGACTAAGGCCAAATAAACCGGGTTTCTCGGAAAAATATTTGCTTGCTCAACTTTATCTACGAATAAACCAGGTTTCTAGCCTCTGACAAGCGAATTTCAAAGGTGGTACCCGCCACGTGATTTATCCGTGGAATCAATCCAAAATCTAAAATCCTCAAGCCCCCGCATTTATCTCGCGCAAGTCAATTCTTTAATCTAAAATCTAAAATCTAAAATCGATTGACGCGCGTCAGCCCTGTTTACATAAACTGGATTAACCTATTCTCAAACAAGCCCGTGAAGCGTAGCCATAGCTGCAATCAGCCTTTTCTTAGATAACTCAAGACAGAAGCGATCGCTTCACCAATCACAACTAAAAAACAATTAATACCTATTAACTCAAAAGTTAATTATTGTCAACAGTGTTTTTTCGGAAATATTAAAGTTTAAATAAAAATTGCTACCCACATTTGCGAATTATAGCACTTTGTTCAAAGTATTGGCAAATGCTAAGTTAATTAAAGATTTGATGAAAGAGACGCAGAAGTGTTTACATTGTCGATCGCAATTTTGTTATTCTATTAGCAAGTTTCATTTGATAGACTGAATTTTTGTACCCCAGTCCTACCCCTAAACAGAACGGCAGTTTCCACAATGAGAATTTTAGTCACAGGCGGTGCGGGTTTCCTCGGTTCCCACCTAATCGATCGCTTAATGGCCCAAGGACATGAGGTAGTCTGCCTGGATAATTTTTACACCGGGACTAAACGCAATATCCTCAAATGGCTGGACAACCCGTATTTTGAGCTGATCCGCCACGACATCACGGAACCGATTCGGTTAGAGGTAGATCAGATTTACCATCTGGCTTGTCCCGCTTCCCCTATACACTATCAGTACAACCCTGTCAAGACAATTAAAACAAACGTCATCGGCACGATGAATATGTTGGGATTGGCCAAACGGGTAAAAGCAAGATTCTTTCTCGCTTCCACTTCCGAAGTGTACGGAGATCCTGACGTACATCCACAAACAGAAGATTATCGCGGCAACGTTAATTGTATCGGGATCAGATCGTGTTACGACGAAGGGAAGCGAGTAGCTGAAACCTTATCTTTTGATTACCACCGTCAAAATGGTGTAGACATTCGAGTTGTGCGAATTTTTAACAGTTTGACAGGCGATCAAAAAGTTCTCTATTACAAAGGAGATCGACTTTATTACGAAACATTTGAGGAATGCTACAGCCGGATCGGAGGTGACATATCAAATGTTTCAGTTCCTTGCTTTGACGAACAGGGAAAAATGCGCTTAAAACCAATCTCGGCAATTTGGAAACACAAAGTGACGAAGAAAGGGTATAAAATTGCAACAACCTGGGGCAAACAAGTAAAAATTACTGAAGACCACAGTTTGTTTACTCGCGACAGCCAAGGGTTGCCTCAAGCCGTATTTGGCAAAGACTTAAAGGTTGGGGATGATGTAGCTGTTCCCAGTTACATTCCTTTTATCGATCGTCCCTTGGAACCTTTTTACATCAGCGATAAAGTTAATGCACCAGGGCTGTGGGTAATCAGCGAGGATGCGATCGCATACTTAGAAAAATTCCGAGAGCAGATATATGGATATTTCGCTCGAAAAGGAATCAGCAATCGCCAATACTTCAGCACCATCAAAAAATACGAAGCCGGCAACAAAATTCCCTGGCAACTTTGGCAAGAATTGGGATTACCTTTGACACAAAAAGACAAAATATCTGGCTATCAATCCGTCAAAGCAATCAACAATTACATCAAAAATGTCAGTGATTTCCTGTGGTTTTTGGGATTTTACTTAGCAGAAGGCTGTTTGGTTCATACAGAAAAAGACCGCCAGCTCGTATTTAGCTCAAATGTCAAATATCTGGAAAAGCTGATCCGGGTGACGCGAGAGTTATTTGGCTGCGAGTGTGAAATCAGATTTGACAAAGAGGAGAAAAGAGCGCCATCCGTTAACGTCAGGTCAAAAATAATTGTCGATCTAGTTGTCAATATTTTGGGGTTTGGCAAAGAATTAAGCACCAAAAAAGATATACCCAATTGGATTTTGCAACTTCCCAAAGAACAGTTAGTTCACTTTTTACACGGTTTCTGGGAAGGCGACGGGAATCACGACGCGAAAACAACGGGTTCGCTGCTAGTGTTTAACAGTTCCAGCCAAAAAATCATTGAAAAACTGGTGCTAATTCTAGCTAAATTCGGGATAGTTGGAAGTGTGTCGGAATTCGAGACAACAGTGCGAAAAGGAGACAGCAAAAAATACAAGTCTTACCGGATAACGGTTCAAGGGTTGGACGAGTACAGCATTCTCAATCTGGCTAATGCTAAACAAAAACTGCAAGCTCAAATCACAGGGGATTTAGCTTGGGCAAAAGTTAAAGCCATAGAAGAGTTTGAAATCGATGAGGATGTATACGACTTTTCTGTTCCCGACGGAGAGAATTTTGTAGGCGGTACTTACTGCGTTTGCTGTCATAATACCTATGGCCCCCGGATGTTGGAAAATGACGGCAGAGTAGTCAGCAATTTTATTGCTCAAGCTTTGCGGAATCAACCGCTGACAGTATACGGCGACGGTTCCCAAACACGTAGTTTCTGCTACGTTTCTGATTTGGTGGAAGGATTTATTCGTTTGATGAATAGCGACAAAATCGGGCCGATGAATTTGGGGAATCCCGGCGAATACACTATATTGGAACTGGCACAAAAAATTCAAAACACGATTAATCCAGGGGCAGAAATTATCTTTAAACCGCTGCCGGAAGACGATCCAAAACAGCGACAACCGGATATTACTCGTGCTAAAACTTGGTTGGGGTGGGAGCCAACTGTGCCGCTGGATCAAGGTTTAGAGTTGACTATAAAGGATTTTCGCGATCGCATCGAGGGAAACCAAAAGTAGAGAGTGGGGATTTGTAGGGGCAAAACCCCTGTGGTTGGCCCTGAAATTGGTAGGGGCAAACCCCCCGTGGTTGCCCTCTAGGGGTAGGCACGGGGAGTAGGGGTAGCACTACCCCTACAAGCTGTTTTTTCCTTCTATCCTAGATAACTAAAGCCTTCTCCCTTCTTCCTTCTTGTTTCAACATCCCATCTAATTTATTTACTAGCTTTGAGGAGATTTCTATGCAGGTTTGTGTCATCGGTACAGGATATGTTGGCTTAGTCACCGGCACTTGTTTGGCCCACATCGGCCACCACGTGATTTGCGTAGACAACAACGAAGAAAAAGTTAAATTAATGAAGTCGGGACAGTCGCCTATTTTTGAACCTGGACTGTCTGAATTAATGTCTTCTGCATCTGCGTCTGGCAATCTAGAATTTACTTCGGATTTAGCAGCGGGAGTGTCTCACGGGGATATTTTGTTTATTGCGGTGGGGACGCCTCCTTTGCCTACTGGGGAAAGCGATACTCGCTACGTGGAAGCGGTTGCTCGGGGAATAGGAGCTCACCTCGATGGCGATTACAAAGTCATTGTTAATAAATCTACTGTGCCCATCGGTTCCGGGGACTGGGTGCGAAGAATTGTACTAGACGGTTTAGCAGAACGTCAAAAACCTCACAGCGGTGATGAGGTTACTGGTGAGGAAGTAGCAGCAAACAAAGGTGTTCAATTTGATGTGGTTAGCAACCCGGAGTTTTTGCGGGAGGGCTGTGCTGTTTTTGATACTTTTAATCCCGATCGCATTGTTCTCGGTAGCAACTCTCGGCGGGCTATGGATATGATGCTACAGTTATATCGGCCGATTGTCGATCGCAAGTTTGCAGAAAATCAGTCTTTGCCGGAAGTTCCTGTGGTGATGACGGATATCAGTTCAGCGGAGATGATTAAGTACGCAGCTAATGCTTTTTTGGCTACGAAGATTAGCTTTATTAATGAAGTTGCTAATATTTGCGATCGTGTCGGTGCAGATGTTAGTCAAGTGTCCCGAGGTATCGGTTTAGATTCACGGATTGGCAACAAGTTTCTGCAAGCTGGCATTGGTTGGGGCGGTTCCTGTTTCCCCAAAGATGTCTCGGCTTTAGTTCACACTGCTGACGATTACGGCTACGAGGCGCATTTGCTGAAAGCGGCAGTGGAAGTTAACCAACGCCAGCGGTTCATTGCTATTGAAAAGTTGCAGCACGTTTTGAAGATTCTCAAAGGTAAAACTGTCGGACTTTTGGGTTTGACTTTCAAGCCGGATACTGACGATTTGCGGGATGCCCCAGCGCTGATTTTAATCGAGAATTTGAATCGGTTGGGAGCGAAAGTTAAAGCTTACGATCCGATTGTTTCTCAAACTGGGATGCGTCACGGTTTGTCGGGAGTTTTGGTAGAAACTGACCCGGAAAGGTTGGCCGACGGTTGCGATGCTTTGGTGTTGGTGACTGACTGGGAACAGTTTCGCAATTTAGATTACGATAAAATGGCGAAGTTGATGAATCATCCGGTGATGATTGATGGCCGCAATTTCTTAGACAAGAAGGCTTTAGAAGCGGCTGGTTTCCAATATGTGGGGATTGGAAGGTAAAGAAGAGTTTTGATCGGAACCTCTATCCCGTAGGGTGCGCCGAAGCGCACCTTACATTTACAGCATATTCGGTGGTTGATGAAGTACAGTAGCCACTATATTTATGTTGTGTGATTTTAATATGTAGGGTGCGGATCTGCGACCTTTTAAATAGAACTTGCAGATTGATGGGTGGCGACGCACCGATGCTTACTACAAGATAGTGTGTACTACATATACATGGAATATGCTGTATCTTGCTGGTGGCCAACAATTGCCGATTTATCCGCCCCGCCTGCTTTAAAACTTTTCCATCAATGTTTTTTCTTGAGCGTAAACATTTCGTAGTTGTTGCAGCGCTGAGGCAGAAATTACCGATTTAACTGTAGCTACTAATTTACCCCATTCAAGCAAGCTGTCAACTGAAACAGCCGCTTTGAAGTTGTACGTATAGAATTTAGTCCAAAATTCTGGTGCTTGTGTCCGTTTCCAGCGTTTGTACCAGGCGACAAAATCTTGAGCACAGGGCGGTTTTACTTCTAAGATTGGGGGGAAATCGGCGTAGCTGACAAATCGACTCAGGCCTTTGGCATGAACGTACACCACGTTGTGGCAGCAATCGATCCGGTATATCTGTTCCGGTGATATGTTGAACAGGAGTGCTACTGTTTCTTCGGTGACAAATCTCGATCGCGGATTGACGATCGACGATTTGTGAATAATTTTTGAGGCGCTGATAGTTGACGATCTTAACTGATTTTCTGATATCATTGTAGTTGCATCTGGTGGTGGTAGCTAAATCTATCTCTGCTAAGTGCGATCGACAGAAATTATCTGTCGGGATTAATTTTAACTGGCGATCGTCTTTAGTTTCGTTGACTCCGCCGCAAAACGGAGACAAGCCCCGACTTCTGCCATGAGAGGCGCAAAATTTTCGACCAACGTTCAAGCTCCCAGATTCATCTTTAGAGTCAATCTAAAATCTAAAATCTAAAATCTAAAATCTAAAATCGAATGACCGGGGGCGATCGCTTTTTGATATATTATACTAAATCCAAAATTTTGTAAATAGTGAATATGAGCAAAGGCTTAGTAAGGTTGCGGGTTCGAGAGTTGGCGGCCCAGAAGGGATGGACGCTCAAAGAGGTTGCGGAGCGATCGGGCGTGGGCTACAGTACGATTAGCAATTATGCCCGTTCTCAGGGTATGGCAATGGTTGACTTTGCAGCAGTTCACAAGCTGGCTCAAACTTTTGATGTGATGATTGAGGATTTCGTGGTAATCCTAGAAAAATAGTAGAAGGTTTTGCTTAAATTATAATGTGGTAGCGATCGACTTTTGATGCGATCATCGAAGTTTTGATGTAATGATTTCAGCAATTGTCGATCGCCCGCAACCAAACTCGATCGCCTATCATTAAAGTAACTCGCTTGCAGCAGCGCGTCAGGAGAACCAAACTGTTTGCTATTATGCAAAGACCAGGAGTTCAACAGCTTGCAGACATTCAGTGCGAAATCCTAAAAACAGTCCAGAACCAACAAATTCGGGAATATCAATTTCCCAGCGACAGTGCGAACTGCCGGCAAAGTTTTGGATGTCCGTACAGGAATCCAAACAACAGCAGTCCTCGAAGTGCACGGGCGGCAAACTTGACTCATTTATCAAAGCTGGTGTGCTGCTGAAAAATTGATTTGCACATTTAGAGCAAAATTTCAGCTAAACTCAAAAATACACCCCACAACTAGGAGAACTCACAGTGGAAGTTCTAGACATCAAACACAATATCGAAACATTGTCCGATCGACTGGGTACAACCCAGGACTATCTTTGACATCCCCGCACTCACAGCCAAAATTCAAGACTTAGAGCAAATCTGCGCCCAACCAGCATTTTGGGACGACCAAGATAGAGCTCAAGAAACCCTCCAAGAACTTAATGACTTCAAATCTCATCTAGACCAATATCGCGGCTGGCAAACGAGCTTGGAAGATGCTAAAGCTATTTTAGAACTGCTGGAGTTAGAAGCCGACGAGTCCCTGTTCCAAGAAGCCTCATCGAGTCTTTCTCGGTTAACCCGCGAACTCGACCAGTGGGAACTGCAACAATTACTATCGGGGCCCTACGATGAAGGCGGCGCCGTTTTGACAATTAACGCCGGGGCCGGCGGCACAGATGCTCAAGATTGGGCCGAAATGTTGCTGCGGATGTACACCCGCTGGGGGGAAAGTCAAGGTTACAAAGTACATTTAATGGAAATTTCCGAGGGAGAGGAAGCAGGTGTTAAATCGGCTTCTTTGGAAATTGTCGGCCGTTACGCTTACGGTTATATGCGATCGGAAAAAGGCACTCACCGCTTGGTCAGAATTTCGCCTTTTAATGCTAACGACAAGCGTCAAACCAGTTTTGCTGGCGTTGAAGTGATGCCAATTCTCGATCGATCCGTCAAGTTAGACATTCCAGAAAAAGATTTGGAAATCACAACTTCCCGCGCGGGCGGCAAGGGCGGGCAAAACGTTAACAAAGTAGAAACCGCAGTCCGCATCGTTCACATTCCTACCGGTTTGGCTGTCCGCTGTACAGAGGAACGCAGTCAGTTGCAAAACAAGGAAAAAGCTTTGGCATTACTCAAGGCTAGGCTGTTGGTGGTTGCTAAGGAACAGCGGGCTTCGGAAATTGCCGAGATTCGCGGCGACATGGTAGAGGCAGCTTGGGGCAACCAAATTCGCAATTATGTTTTTCACCCATACCAAATGGTCAAGGATTTGCGTACTGGAGTGGAAACAACCGCCATCGCAGATGTGATGAACGGCGAATTAGAGCCGTTTATTCAAGCTTACCTGCGACAGGAAAATCAGTTGGTAGCCCAAACTGATTCAACCGCGGGAATATAATTGGCGCCTTGACATACAAAGTCTGCCTGTGGAGACTAAAGAATCAAGAGCCGTGATGGCAGCGGATTTGGTATAATTTTGGGGTTTTGGTCGATCGCCCGACCTTCAACAGGTCGCGCGGCCAAAAAGCTTGATATGATAAAACTTGATCTACCGAACAAAAGGAGAAATAATGACCCAAGTTGTAATAGGCGAAAATGAAGGGATTGAGTCAGCCCTACGACGGTTTAAGCGACAAGTTTCTAAAGCGGGCATTTTCCCCGACATGAGAAAGCACCGCCACTTTGAAACCCCGTTGGAAAAGCAGAAGCGCAAAGCTATTGCCAGAAGGACTAAGAGACGCTTCCACCGCAACAACAAACCCTAGAATTATTAGCACTAAATTGATTCGGCAGATATAATGCCTTGCGATTCTAGTACCGCAGCGACTCGGAGAATCACCGCTTCGCTGTAGGGAGCACCAATAATTTGTACCCCCAAGGGCAAAGCGCCGGGCCGCTGTACGGGCACGCAAAGAACGGGCAAGCCAATAAATGATAGGGGTTGGGTGAACAGTCCGAGATTGGGACGCACTAAGATTTCTTGTCTGGCTATTACCATTTTCTCGACGCCAATTTCAGGGGCTGCTATCGGGGTGGCGGGTGCGAGGATGATGTCTGTTTGTTGGAATATTTCGCGAATTCGATCGCGGTACCACTGTCTGAATCTCTGCGCTTGCAAGTACCAAGTCGCAGGGATCAGGGTTCCCGCTAAAAAACGATCGCGCGTGGCAGGATCGAAGTCTTGAGGGCGCGATCGTAAATTGTCTAAATGCAAGTTTCCCCCCTCGCAGGCGGTAATGATAAATGCAGCAGCCCTGGCGCGATCGGATTCCGGTATGCTGACAGTCGCAAGCCCCCCTATTTTTGGGGGGTTTGTTGTTTTTTCCGTGCTTATACCACAATCCAAGACATTTGTCAAGGCTTTAGCCACTATTTCTACAGCATCCATTGCTTCCGGTTCGGCCCCTGTGGCGAAATACCCGTCAGCAACAGCAATTCGCAATCCTTCGATGCCTTGATTTAACTGCGGCGAACAAAGTTCTGGCGGGCGTTGAGTGCAAACTGGGTCACGAGAATCAGGGCCTTGTAGGATATCGTACAGCAGCGCCATATCTCTGATCGATCGCCCAAACGGCCCCACACAATCCAAACTACCCGAAAATAAATAAGCGCCAGCCCTCGACAAACGGCCGTAAGTAGGCTTAAACCCAAAGACACCGCACAAAGCAGCCGGTACGCGGATGGAACCGTTAGTATCAGAACCGAGGGTGATGGGTACTAAACCGGCGGCGACTGCTGCTGCGGAACCGCCGCTGGAACCGCCGGCGATGCGCGTAGTATCGCGGGGATTGCGAGTCGGGCCGTAGTGGCTGTTTTCGGTGACGAAACCGTAGGCGTACTCATCCATGTTGAGCGTACCGACAAGCACAGCCCCGGCTTGTTTTAGTCGCGCGACCCCCGCCGCGTCCTGGGTAGCCGGAGGATTGTCAGCGTTGATTTTTGACCCAGCTAGAGTAGTAATTCCGCCGACATCAAACAGGTTTTTGACTGCGAAGGGAACGCCTGCTAAAGGGCCTGGGTTTTGGTTATTTGCGATCGAATTATCTATATTTTCGGCTGCTGCGAGTGCGCTTGATTCAGTGATTGCAGTAAAGCAATTGAGGACGTTATCTCGATCGGCAATTCGTTCTAATGCCGCAGTCACAACCGCTGTCGCTGTAATTTTACCACTTTTAACCGCTGATGCTGTGGCGACTGCATCCGCTTGTGCTAAAAATTTACGTTCCTCTGCGTTCATCTGCGGTTAAAAATCTAAGGTTCAAACACCGGCGCGACTTCTACTTCTGGGGGTAAAGGGAATTCAGTAACGAGTCGGGCGATCGCAGCTATTCTCTCGAAGTTTACCACAACACCGGGGCGGTGTTCCGGGTCTAAGGGTAAGTTTATCAGTTCGGCCGTGCGATCGACATATTCTTCTATATTTATCATTAGTCCATCCCAAATAACATCAGCGTTCATCCGCGTACATCTGCCCACATCTGCGGTTGAAAATCTAAGATTCAGATCTAGGTGCGATGATTATTGTATTGTAATCGCGATCGGGCTGTCATTTATTATCGCTCAGTTTTTTGTATTCCTCGGATTGTCTGATATCATCTAGAGGCGATTTTGGCTCTAGTGGTTCATCAGGATAAAACTTTATAGATGTCTGCGTTTTCACAGACTGGAAACTTTTATTAACTTCTATTTTAAGCTTTCCTTTTTGCCAACCTTTTGCACCAATCTTAAGAATTTGACAAGCGATTCCTTCTTGAGGGGAACTCCAGTTTATCTCTCCTGTCTGAATAGTTGTTTCTTCGCTAATCGACAGAGATTGCATCCAATAATATATCGCTTTCTTGCGAGATTCCTTTTCTGCTGCCTCGATATAATTTAGTATATAATCAAACTTGCTAGCGGCTAGCTCTTTAAACCTCCGCACCGTAAAAGTAGCTTTCCCCAATAACAAAACATCATCCTCGCCATCTAGTATCTCATAACTTCTATTGATTTCAATTTTTTCGTTCATTTTATTTCACCAAATTCTGCTGCTTCCTATTTGATACCATTTGAAGGTATTTGAGTCAAGGTGGGAAAGAAACAATTTGCGATCGCACTTTTCCCACTCAAACACTGACAGTTTCCCGCAACTTCTCAACAGCCACATCCAGCGGAGGCAAAGCAAAATCCTCAGCATCCATCAATTCCTTAACCTTCTCAAAAATCTCAACCTCCGCCTCTTCTTGATCCGTCAGCTTATCATAAAAACAAGGGTCAGTAAACCACTGCTCAAAAGCAAACCTTAACACCCCATTCGGGTCAAGCATAAACTGCCAATACTTAGAAACTCGGTTATCAACTACTTCAAACAGCGGTGCCGGAGTCTGTATGGGATAATAGCTGTAATTATCATCACAAATATAGTACCAAACTATTCCCTGCCACGATCGGATTGCATAAACAACATATTCCTTGCCAACAGTCAACGGCAATTCAACCTTTTTAGTATAACCTCTTGCCGGATCGATATAATTTTCCGGTAGAACTTCCCCAGTATTAGCAATACAGCGAACAATCATAACTTGTCTACCTATAAATTCTTAGGTGCTATTTTAGGATATTGTCGTTTAAATTTTAATTCAACTTGTTGGAAAATTTTTGTATTTTCAAACCAGTGCACTTGTACGGAAGCTCCATTAATTACAAAAGCCTGAATGCTAGTTATTTTGTACCAGTCTTCGGGATTACCTCCATAGAGAGCAACCAATCTGGAAACATCCCCTAGTATATCGTCAGGCCCGCCCTGAATAGCTCTAGAATTACCAGCCTTAGCATCTTGCAGTAGCAGTTGCTCCTGCAAATTTCTCGGACTCTCATCGGGAATAGCACCTTGATTCACAATTTAACAGCTTCAAATATTGTTTGTCAAATACCATAAAAACTAATTTTAGCAGGTGCAGTTTCCGCCAGCAACTTACCCCGCAAAATCACATACCGAACCGCAGCGCGCCTCCTAATTGCATCATAACAATCCTCAGCATCCAACACAATCAAATTTGCAGGTTTCCCCCCATCTATCCCATAATTATCATCTCCCAGATTGAGAGTTTTAGCACCGTTGAGAGTCACCATATTAAAACAAAGGGAAATCAGCCTAGATTTCCCTGCACTTGCAATTCTTATCCTCTGCAATATCAGTGTGTCATCCACTGTTGCAGGCGAGAAAATAAAGGACTCTCAGAATACAGCCAAACCACATCATCAGTCATCTTTCCTCCTTGCGCTTTAGACAATTGTAACCGATGGCCCAAACCTTCCCGTTTCGCCTCCAAGTTAAAAGCTTCATAGCCAAAGTCACCCATCACAGAGCAAAGTTCTGCTACACTTGAACCAGCCCGTTCCAGATGACTTCCTACAACTTCTGTCAACACCGCAGGGCGAAGCTTTTGCAGCGTTTGGGAGAAACCTTTAATCACATTCACCTCAAACCCCTCCACATCAATTTTAATAAAAGTAGCACCAGGAAGATTATCTGGGAGCATTTCATCTCCGCGATACACAGGTACTTGATACTGATTAGAAATCAGACTTCGATCTTTTTCTGGGAGTTGAGCGAAAGTACCCAAACCAGTAACATCTGTAGGCACTGTCAGTGTCAGTTCATTTCGCTCGTTAGAAAGCCCACACTGGTGCAGAGAAACTTTCTGCAATTCATTGTCTGTTACCGCAGCTTTTAATGTTTGAAACGCCAGAGGATTTGGTTCAAAAGAGTGTACGCATCCCGTTGTTCCTGTATGATAAGCAGCCAAAAGAGTAATCATGCCCGTATTTGCCCCCGCATCAATAAAACTGTCCCCAGGCTGTACAGCATTTTGGATGAAAAGTTGCGTGGGCAAGTCATAATAACGGCCTAAAAAATAGCTCATGCGATCGTTCCACTTGGAAAGATCCATCGCCATCCGATAACCGTGGAACTTGCCTCGAATCTCCCGTATAGGAGCATTTTTCCACAAATCATCCCGGTACACCCCTGTGAGTGTCATCAATTTTCCCCATCCAGGGAGTTCCCGGCGCGTATATGGTAAAATCAAAAGAGAATAGAGTGGATAATTCATAATTATTAGACCTCTCCCAAAACTATTAAACACGGTTAAGCAGGTATAATCAGCCTAGTTGATATCCTATCAAAATTCTACGATAAATTTTTCTTAAATCCAGACAATCTCAAATTCCTGATTGTGATTTTTCACAAAATCAAAGGTAAAATGGTCAACCACATTAGTATCGCTCAATTCCAGATTGTAAAAATCAACAAAATCCGCATCAAAATAAGGCCCAGCGTGCCAAGTCCCCACATCTAACTTAATAAAACAATTGCCCGGAATCCGAAAAGCAGCCATATCCTCTAAACTCGGTTTATAGCTATCCCCAGGAGGCGCAACCGCCATCAACCAATCCTTCCCATCCAAAGAACCCAAACACTGAGTACATTGAACGTGCCGCGTAATTTTGCGAAACTTGCGACCTTTATTGTGCAGCCGCATAATGTAAAATCTAGGAATACCATTTTGCAAATTTAACTGAGCATCCTCAGCATCGAAAGACTTGCCATCAACAGCAGCAAAAATAACTTGACCGTAACTCTGAAAATTCTCCGGTGTCACCCATTGTGCGGACAACTGCTTAGTCGAAATTGATTCGCTCATAAATTCCAACATCCCCTCTCTGCTTTCCATCAAAAACATTCTAATACAGTAACTCCTGTCTCTTCTCTTCTCTTCTCTTCTCTTCTCTGTGCCCTCTGTGTCCTCTGCGGTTAATTAAATAAAAAAATCTAGTTCACTTTCTCGATCGCCCAAAACACCCTTACAATAAAAATCAGCACACTGCTGCAAAAAACGAACCGCAATATCAGGACGAGCACCCCAGTGTAAATGCAAATAAGAAGCGTGCACCTGACAAACTCCCCAACCTTCAGCAACCGCCTCAACCTCCCCCCGCTTCCCATACCTCCAACTGTGATAAACTGGATTACTCGGTTCAACAGTTAAATGCGATCGATGAAACTCATGTCCCCAAACCTCATCAAGAGCAGTTAACACCGAACTATCCCTCACCGCCACAGCTTCTCGGTATCCCAGCGTCAAACGCTTACCCATCGCAGCAGCAGTTTCCAACACTCCCACCCCTTGCCAAGAATTGCCATCGAAGTCTACAATAGAATCGCACAAATACATCAAACCGCCGCACTCCGCATAAGTCGGCATTCCCGAAAAAATCGCCCTTCTTACCGCATCCCGAATTAAAACATTACCGCTCAATTTTTGAGCAAACACTTCGGGAAAACCACCACCAAAATATAACCCTTGCACATTGTCAGGAAACACCGAGTCATCAAGGGGACTCCAGAATACCAACTGGGCACCCAACTCTTCCAACAAATCAAGATTGTCCTGATAGTAAAAATTAAAAGCCCGATCGCGCGCAACCGCAATCCTCACTCCAAATTGTTTTCCCAAAGAGTTGACAACATCATTTTTTTGAGTTACAATTCCCGAAGGGAGAGTGTGCCTACCCAAAAGTTGCTCAGACCCCTCACCCCCCTCATTTCGAGTTGCAGCCAACAAAGGCAAAAGTTGCTCCCAGTCAAAACTAACAGCAGCCAAATCAGCCAGTTTATCGATCGCAGCATGAAGATTCGGCAACTCCTCAGCCGGAATCAGCCCCAAATGTCGATCGGGAATAGTAACAGCCTCATCCCTACGCAAAACCCCCAAAATAGGTAAATTGAGCGGTTTTAGAGCATCTTGAAGCAGTTCCAAATGTCGATCGCTCGCCACCCGATTCAGCACCAAACCAGCGAATTTAAGTTCAGGGTTAAAAGAACGAAAACCGTGGGCGATCGCAGCCACAGAACCAGAGAGCCTGCTGCAATCTATCACAAACAATACCGGCAAATTCAGCAAATAAGCAACATGAGCCGTAGAAGCAAAGGAAAAATCATAATTGCCTTCTTCTTTTCGATAATTAATCCGTGTATCCCTGTCAAAATTCGTGTCGTGCCTTCCTGATTCCTGATTTTTTCGACTCACTCCATCAAAGAGTCCCATCACCCCTTCAACTAAGGCATAATCGACATCTTGAATGTGACGAGAAAAACACTTTTTTACATAAGATTCAGACGTTAATACCGGGTCTAAATTCCGACAGGGGCGGCCAGTAACAAAAGCATGAAACATCGGGTCAATGTAATCGGGGCCAACCTTAAAAGACTGAACATTCAAGCCACGGCGGATTAAATAAGCTAAAAGGGCGATCGTTACAGTAGTCTTTCCCGCCCCGCTGCGTTCGCCAGCAATTACTAAAGTCATAGTTCTAGATTAGTTACAAAAAATACAGAAAGCAGACAACTGATAAAGTTATGAGTATTGGTCTCGAACTTGTCAACTAATACCTATTTAACGAACCGCGAAGACGCGAATACCGCGAAGGAAGAAGGAGAAGAAGAGAGGTAATTTTGTGGCTTTTTGGAAGTAATTTAACGTTTTGAATCAAAGAATATGATTAATTCAAACTCATAACTTCTAACTCACAACTTCTAAAAAAGTAGGGCAGACATTGCCTGCCCCACTGAATATTAACTCAATCCTTCTTCCTTCTTCCTTCTTCCTTCTTCCGACTTCCCTCGGACTGACATCCGTTACATCCGCTACATCCGTTACATCCGCTACACAATCCGTTGCCGAACTTCTTTTTACCGCTTAGCCAACTTCAGCATTTGAGCCGTCACTGCCAAACTTTCTTCGTAAAGCACATCTCGGCCCCAACTCTGCAAGTGCTGGCCCAGCAACTGTTCCGTCACCTGATCGAACAGAGGACTCACCTGGTTAAACCGATCGGTTTGAGCGCCACCCTTTGTTTCCATCCGCATACAGCCGCCCGCTTCCGAACACAGAACCGTACCGCAGTCAGCCTTTTCGTTTGTAGAATTCAAACGCAGAGCAATCAAATCGCCCGCGACATCACCCGAATCAGCAGTAGGAATAGCAGCCAACTCGGCTTCGATAACCCGTTCGTCCGGCCCCGCGAATTTAATTCGCTTGATGTGGTAATCGCCCTCTTCCTGTTTGAAAGCAACCGGACGCCACTGAAGCCGACTCGCCAGCCAACCCAAATACATCAGCGCTTGAGTAGAATTGTCCTGTTCGTAATCGATCGTCACCCGATCGATTTCCCGAATCGCAGCGCGACGTTCCGGGGCGTCAAAAGCCTCAGCAGCCAACTCCTGCCACGCGGCCAGCCGGCGCCAATTCAGATCCGCGATCGGAATTCCCTCTTCGATCAGACTTTGCATCAACAGCAATTCGGCTTCACACTCAGCAAAGCTGCTAGAGTCAACAATCACAGAACTGCTAACTGCCGCCAGCCGCTGGAACAAACCTCGATCGGCATCGGGATTCGCTTTCCACCACAGCAGCGTCGGCAAATCACCGATAGTCAACGCCGTCACGATGCCGCTCACCCGTTCCAAAGCAGCTTCCGTACCCCGCAGCGTAATGTACTCGCAGCAGATCAGATTGCCGCTGGTGCGCTTGTGAACCGGACAATAAGCAGCCACTTGAGCCTGCACGCCCGTATCTTCCCCCGCCGTCGGGCACAGAGCAATAATCCGGCAGGGATTGGCAGCCACAATCGCGTCAGCCACCCCCGATCCCCCGGAACCCAAGCCACTAGATCCCATCTCCTCACCACTGGAATTTTTGCGAGCCACTTCTTCCCGCAAAGTCGCCAGCAATTCATCGTTAGCTTTGCCTGTTCTGGGCAGCCCGTAAGCTTTTTGAGCCGCCCTGATGCTAGATGCCGTCATCGGCCCGGTAATACCGTCCACCGGCCCGTCGTAAAACCCCAGATCCGCTAATAAACGCTGAGTTTCTTCCGGTTCGTAGACTACAAAAGTAAAAGTTGTTGCCCTACTAGCGATCGGAAAATCGCCCTTCGACCCCGATTCTCTGTAACTTTCCCAAATTTGACTCAATTCGGCCTCTATTTGGTCGATCGACACATCTTTAGGACTTTGTAGCGAAACCAGAGGCGGAGCTTTCATCGGTGTCATCGTCATAAATCTTTTCTCCTTTCTTATTAGTTATTAGTCCTTAGTCCTTAGTCCTTAGTCATTAGTCATTAGTCATTGGTTCTTAGTCATTAGTCATTGGTTCTTAGTTAGCCGTTCTTAGCTAATAACTAATACTAATGCTGACCTATAACTAAGGACTAATGACTGCTGACTAATGGCTCTTAAAGTCTTCGCCACTTGCGGCCATCTCTGTTAATTAGCAGTTCTGCTTCCGCAGGTTCCCAAGTACCGGCTTCGTATTTAGGAACCAAATCTTGGTCGTTGGACGATTCCCAAGCCATCAAGGCCGGCGTTACCACCCGCCAAGCTTCTTCCACTTCATCAGAACGGGTAAACAAAGTTTGGTCGCCCAGCATACAATCAATTAACAGGCGATCGTAAGCATCCGAAGATGTCACCCCAAAGGAAGAACCGTAACTGAAATCCATATCCACCGTCCGCGTCCGCAAATCCGGCCCCGGCATTTTCGCCTCAAACCTCAGCGAAATCCCCTCGTTCGGATGCACGCGCATAGTCAAAACGTTAGGAGTAGTTTGTTGGGCCGCGGACTGAAAGATTAGCAGCGGAACTTCGCGGAACTGAATTGCAATTTCACTAACTTTTTTCGGCAACCGTTTGCCGGTTCGCAAGTAAAAAGGCACTCCCTGCCAGCGCCAGTTGTCAATCATAAACTTCATCGCCACAAACGTCGGCGTTGTCGAGTTGGGAGCAACCCCCGGTTCATCGTGATACCCAGGCACCTGTTTGCCCTTCATCCAACCTGCAGAATATTGACCCCGAATCGCTGAGAACTCCAAGTTATTCAAATCTGCCAAGCGAGTTGCTTGCAGAACTTTCATCTTTTCGGTGCGGATGCTGTCAGCGTCGAGCGAGTTCGGCGGTTCCATCGCCGTCAGACAGAAAATCTGCATCAAGTGGTTTTGCAGCATATCCCGCAACGCCCCAGAGGATTCGTAGTAACCCGCCCGGTCTTCTACGCCTACTGTTTCTGCAACTGTAATTTGTACGTGATCGACAAATTGCCGATTCCACAGCGGTTCAAAAATCGCGTTCGCAAACCGGAACACCATTAAATTCTGAACAGTTTCTTTACCCAAATAGTGGTCAATTCGGTAAACTTGCTGTTCTTGGCAAACCTTCTGCACGACTCGGTTAAGAGCTTTTGCCGAACTCAAGTCGCGGCCGAAGGGTTTTTCAATTACCAAGCGATGTTTTACTGGATCAACCAGCATTTGAGCCGCGCCCAGTTGCCTAATTGCTTCTGGGAAAAAATTCGGGGAAACCGAGAGATAAAATATGTGATTGCCGCGAGTTCTCCTTTCTTCGTCGAGTTCCGCTAAGAAAGCTTTGAGTTTTTGATAGCTTTCCGGGTTGTCAATGTCGCCCGGACAGTAGTACAAACCTTGAGCGAAATCTTGCCAAAATTCTTCATTGCCAATGCCACCGCCAAATTCTTCAATGCCCTCGCGCATTTGCTCTCGGAAGTAATCGTGACTCCAAGGGCGGCGGGCTACTCCCACGACAGTAGTTTCCGGTGGCAAGCGTCGATCGCGCTTCATCTGATAAATTGCAGGTACCAGTTTGCGCTGGGTGAGATCCCCAGAAGCTCCGAAGATTACCAGAATTTGTGGTTCCGGCACCCGTTCTTTTCGTAAACCGACCCGCAGTGGATTTTCAAGTAGCGTTACCATTATTTATTTTCCTTGTTCTAGTGCTGTTAACCGTGCCAAGACACCATGATAGTTTGCGGTCATTTCTGCTAGTTGCTGGGTGAGAGAGTTAATTTGCCCTTCATACTCTGCTTTGACTTCCGCTCTCACTTCCTCTCGGATTTTTACCCTTTCAGCAGCCAGTCGCACTTCCCAATCTCGATCGCGCTGTCGCAGTTCAGCTTTCAACTGCCTGTTTTCGGCTCGCAGTTGCTCCAACTCCAACGCCACAGCAGCAGCACGCCTATCCCTCTCTCGGTTTTGCTCTCGGATTTGCTCTCTAAGGCGCTGATTGTCCGATCGCAATTTCTCCAATTCTGAAACACCATCTTTATGAGTTCTCCCGCTTCCGTCTGAAGGAAATCGCTCCTCAACCAAGCGCTTAACGGCTGCACCAGTTGGAATGCCGTTGGGTGATGACTCTACTGCTTCTTGCCAGATTTGGATTTGTAATTCTGGCGATAATCCTGTTAGAGGACGGACTTGGCGCTCGTTGGCTGGAAATTTGAGACCCATGGGTCTCAAATTTTCCATTACCCGTGCTGCCCCTATAAATCGATCTGCTGTGCGTCTTGCTATGCCCCACTTATCCTGACAATAAGCCTCAAAAGTTTTTTGGGTTTCCCGATATAATTTCTGTTCCCGAATTTCATCAAGGGCTTTGCCAACTTCGTAAAAAGTCTGAAGTCCATTTTCTACAATGGATTCCAGTTCTTCCAGCCTAGCCCGTTCGGTGACATCAAGTTGGGCTGTTGCATACTCGCTTTCTAGTACGGTATTGGTAGTTGGCATAGCAATTCCTCAGCGGTTGTAGATGGAGAATTCGAGTTGGATCTTCTGGCGAGATTCCTGCTAGAGGACGGACTGGGTTTTCC